>JAJRRW010000047.1 GCA_024279115.1 Alphaproteobacteria bacterium | reverse complement strand
CTCCCACTCCCACTCCCACTCCCGCTGCGGCTGCCGCACCTGCTCCGCCCGCAGCTGTCCCGCAATTGTCTGCCGCTCCAGCTGCTGCGCCTGCTCGTGTGGTGCCAAGAACGGATGCCCCCCTCGAAGAGCGCGTGCGTATGACGCGCTTGCGCCAGACCATTGCCAGACGCTTGAAAGAGGCGCAAAACACGGCTGCCATTCTCACCACATTCAATGAGGTTGACATGTCGGGCGTGATGGATTTGCGCAATGAGTATAAAGATCTGTTCTTTAAAAAACATGGGGTCAAGCTGGGATTTATGGGGTTCTTTGTGAAAGCAGTGGTCACTGCCTTGCGAGAAATTCCAGAGATTAACGCAGAAATTGATGGCACCGATCTGATTTACAAAAACTATTATCATGTGGGGGTGGCGGTTGGTACGCCCGGCGGGCTCGTCGTGCCGATTGTGCGCGATGCCGACCGCTTGAGCCTGGCCGGGGTCGAAAGCACTATTGCTGGGCTGGCTGGCAAAGCGCGCGATGGCAAGCTCTCCATGGATGATATGACGGGCGGCACATTTACCATCAGCAATGGCGGCGTGTACGGCTCGCTGATGTCGACGCCCATTCTCAATGCGCCGCAATCAGGCGTGCTTGGCATGCACAAGATCGAACAGCGCGCTGTGGTGGTAGATGGTGAAATTACCGTGCGCCCCATGATGTATCTGGCGCTTTCTTATGACCACCGCATTGTCGATGGCAAACAGGCCGTGACCTTCCTGGTGCGGGTCAAGGAAAATATCGAAGATCCCAAACGCATGATTTTGGAATTGTAGTTTTTTGGCAAGCAATTGAATGCTTATTAGAAGCGGAATGATGTGATGAGCGAATTTGATATTGTGGTCATTGGCACGGGTCCTGGCGGCTATGTGTGTGCGATCCGGGCCGCCCAGCTTGGCTTGAGTGTTGCGGTCGTAGAAAAGCGCATGGGAGATGGCAAGGTCAACCATGGCGGTACGTGTCTGAATGTTGGCTGTATTCCCTCCAAGGCGTTGCTGCATGCCTCCGAAAAATTTCATGAAACGGCCAATGGCATGGCCGAAATGGGCATCAAGGTCGCGAAGCCAAAACTCGATTTGCCCGGCATGCAAAGCTTTAAGGACAAGGGCGTCAAGGGCAATGTGGATGGTATTGATTTCCTGTTCAAGAAAAACAAGATCACGGTTTTTGCTGGCAGGGGCGTCATCACCGGCAAGGGAGCGGTGGAGGTCATAGACGACAAGGGCGAGAAAACTGCGCTGGGCGCCAAGCATATCATCATCGCCACAGGGTCGGTGCCAGCGTCTTTGCCAGGCATCGAGGTGGATGAAAAACAGATCGTCACTTCAACGGGTGCGTTGGCGCTGAAAAAAGTCCCCGGCCATCTGGTGATCATTGGCGGGGGGGGCATTGGCCTGGAGCTTGGTTCCGTGTGGCGCCGCCTTGGCGCACAAGTCACGGTTGTCGAATATATGAAGCAGATTTTGCCCGGCATGGACACCGATGTCGTCAAGCAATTTCAGCGCAGCCTCAAAAAGCAGGGTTTTGTGTTCAAATGTTCGAGCAAAGTAGTGTCCGTCGAGAAAGCGGGGCGCAAGCAAAAAGTCACATTGGAAGCGGTCAAGAACCAGAAGCAATCGGAACTGGAAGCAGATGTGGTGCTGGTGGCGATTGGCCGGGTCCCCTATACACAAGATCTGGGGCTTGAAGATCTGGGGGTCAAGAAAGATAATCGGGGCCGCATAGATGTGGATGATCATTACCAGACCAATGTCGAAGGCATTTATGCGATCGGCGATGTCATCAAGGGGCCGATGCTGGCTCACAAGGCGGAAGAAGAAGGCGTCGCGCTGGCCGAACATCTGGCAGGGCAAAAACCGCATGTCAATTATGACGTCATTCCCGGCATTGTCTATACGCCCCCCGAGATCGCCACGGTGGGCGCCACCGAAGACAGCCTCATCGAGCAGGGTATTCAATATAAAGTCGGCAAATTTCCCTTCATGGCCAATGGTCGCGCCCGCGTCAGCCATGGCACGGAAGGCTTTGTGAAATTGCTCGCGGACGCTGCAACCGACCGCGTATTAGGCGTGCATATTATTGGCAGTAACGCCTCCGAAATGATCGGAGAAGCTGCTGTGTTGATGGAATTTGGCGGCTCGGCCGAAGATCTGGCCCGCACCTGTCACGCCCACCCAACGCTCTCCGAAGCCATCAAGGAAGCCGCCCTGGCCAGCGATGGGCGCGCTATTCATATTTAGTCTCACGGCTATTCCTCGCTGCGCTCGGGCCTCCGATGGGCGGGCAAAGCCCGGCGGCCAGTCGGCCTTGCCGGTGAGTACACCGGACTGTTCTTGCCAAACTCAAGTTAGCAAAGAAACTCCGACCAGAGGGAGGCAAGCGTGATCACGCGCCGCAGGAAAGTGCGCCCAAAGCCCTCAAACAGCGAAGCGATAGGGCAGCTATAAAGTAGGCCCGCCGCAGGCGGATCAGCCGTGAGACAAAAACCAACCTGTGGGAGGCAGGCGCGACTGCGCGCCGGGCTTTAAACCTGCCGCTCTTTAAACGCGCGGATCATCGCCTCATAGGCGGGTTTTGGTCGTAGCTTGTCGTCAAAGGGCAGGGGGCGGGGCAGGCGTTTGGCGTGCGGGTTATCTTCGAGGGCCATATTGCGATACCAGCTATAGCGATCAGACAATTGCCAGCAGATCAATGCTTTGAGCGATGGTACTTTGAGAATGGCACTCAAGAACTGATGGGTGCGTTTGGCCACCAGCCGGTCTCTTGATCTTAAGCCCGCTGGATAAGAGCTATCGTCAATATCAAATTCTGAGATGTAAATATTGAGACCGCGCTCGTGCAGCTTCCACAAAAAATCGGTAAACACCTGGTCACTATACGCTTTGGTTGGTTGTAAATGACCTTGCAGGCCGATGGCGTCAAGGACGACCCCCGCATCCAGCAGTTCATCAATCAGGCGTAACAAACTCGTGCGGATGGCTTTGCCAACGCGGTCATTGCGTTCGCAATGGGCTTCGTTGAGAACCAGGCGGGTCTGGGGGGCGGCTTGGGCCGTGCGGATGAAAGCCCGCTTGACATAAGAGGGTCCCATGGCCTCAAACCAGGGGCCGGTGCGATAGCCGTGTTTTTTGCCGTGGCCGGGCCAAAATGGTTCATTGACCACATCCCAAGAGTGCAGCCTGCCGGCATAGCGCCCCGCCACCTTGTCAATATGCTCGTCAAAAATATGGGTGAGTTCGCGCAAGGGTCTTCGTTTGAGCCATTGCGGGGCATTTTCATTCCAGATCAGCGCATGACCGCGTAATTGCTGCTTGTTTTGATCGGCGAAAGCCAGCAATTTGTCAGCTTCGCTAAAGTCCCATTGCCCTTCTTTCCAGCGGATATAATCGAATTTGAGGGCAACATCGGTGGTGAGAATTTTTGTGTGGGCGCGGTACAGCTCACCATATAAGGGATTTTCGAACACTTCCTTGCTGATCGAGGCACCAAACAAGATGCCGGCTTTTTGCGCGACACTGCCAAGACTTTGCACGGCAGTATTGGCGAGGGTTGCCCCAATCGGGGGGCACAGGCCAGCCGCTATTCCAGCCCCAACGCCGGTGAGCAATGATCGTCTGGTAATGGTCGGGGGCACACGCTCTCCTTGCGATGTTAACTCTGGGGTCAGGACCTGTATTTCGAGTTTATGAGCACAACTATAGTCCTTACGAGGACATAGGCCAATGACCCTGTTTTGTATACGTAAATACAATGAGATATGATGAAGCTGCTTGGCCCCGTTGATTTGGCACAAAGGTTGCTCTGATTGGCTATGAGGGAGTTTGCCCGGTGCAATATGAAACAACTGGTTTGGTGGCCTCTTCTGGGGCGAAATTTGAAAGAGTGCGTGAATTGACGTTGCAAAAACAGTTACGGATCAATCTGGCCACCATGGCTCAAACGGTGAACCGCCTGGTCGATGATGCCAGCAATGGGAAGGGTTTCACGGTGTTTACCTTAAATCTTGACCATCTCGTCAAGCTGCGTGTCGACAAAGCATTTCGCGCCGCTTATTTGCGCGCCAAATATGTAACCGCTGATGGCTGGCCGATTGTCTGGCTGGCCCGCAACAAGGGGGCGGTGCTAGAGCGCACGACGGGGGCTGATCTTGTCAATCCGTTATGCGAACAAGCGGCTAAACGCGGCATCAGCGTCTATTTCTTTGGTTCAAATATGAGCGCCCTGCAAGCGGCAGCGAGCGATCTGACGGCGCGCTATCCGGCCTTGCAGATTGTTGGAATGGACGCGCCGGACTATGGTTTTGATCCAGCATCGCGCGCCGCCGATGAGGCCATCGAGCGTATTGCACTATCTGGGGCTGGTCTGTGTTTTCTGGCACTTGGAGCGCCAAAACAAGAATTATTCGCGGACCGGGCCTTCGATCAATGCCCCTATGTTGGCTATTTGTGCATTGGTGCGGCGCTTGATTTTCTGGCCGGGCATCAACAACGGGCTCCCAGGTGGATGCAAAAAACCGGCACCGAATGGCTTTACCGTTTGGCCACCAATCCTCGCAGGCTGACGGGGCGCTATGCCAGATCAGCGCTGGTGTTCGCGGAAATGGCAGCAAGGCAATGGTTCAAGAGCCCTCACAAGCTTCTCGATTTTTCTGTAGGGGATTTGAAAAAATGACAAAACAGCAGCTAATACTCATCCATCCCATTGATCCGCGTGGTGAAAAAGTGGGGGGCATTGAAACCCATGTGCGGTTGCTCACCCAGTGTTACCCGGATGATTTTTCGGTGTTGCTGGTAGGCGTGGATGCCATTGGAGACCTGACACCGGGTGAGATCACCATGGTCAAGGTGGGAGATCGACAGATCGAATTTTTACCGGTGATGACCTATGATGATGAAACGGCCAAACATGCTGCCAGAAAGCTGACCAAAAGTTTGACCTTTCGTTTTGCGCTGGCGCTGTCGCGATTTTATCCGACCATTTACAAGCTGGCCCATCGCATGCCCTCCAGCGCTGACTTGCAGCGTTTCGAGTTTGCCCCCTTTGCCAAGGCGTTGCGCATCCCGACCATTCAAGTGGTGCATGGAGAGGGACGCAAAGACCAGAAAATGGACAGCCTGATCAAAAAGTTCTGGTATATTCAGGCCGCCAATGAAAAAATCGCCATGAAGCTTGCCGATCATATTTTATGCGTCAATCCCAATATCAAGAAACGCATTGAAAAAGAATTTCCAGCGCAGGCAGATAAATCGGAAGTGATGACCGTCTCGGTGGACACAAAAGTCTTTTCACCCAGCCCGTTTGATGTCAGTGATGATATTTTGAAACTGGTCTTTACTGGCCGCCTTGATGCGTTTAAAGACCCGGCCCTGTTGTTTAAAACGATCAACAAGCTGGATGAAAAACTCAATGGCAAGGTGGAGTTTCATTATGTGGGAACCAGCGACCCACATCGCTATGACGAGTTCAGGGACATTGAACATCTGACCGTGCGCCATGGTTTTCAAAACGCTGCGGGCGTTGCTGATATTTTGTCGAAAGTTCATGCGGGGATTATCACGTCGCATTTTGAGGGCATGCCTTGTTTCATGCTGGAGGTTTTGTCGTCGGGGCGTCCCATGGGAACCATCAAGCTTCCGCAATATGAACTGATCGTCAAGCCTCCGGTCAGTGGATTTTTTGTCGAGCGTGCGTCAAGCGATGAGCAAAGCGCGCAACAAATGGCCAACGCCTTTGTTGATTTGTGGCGCGATATTAAAGAGGGACGGGTTGATCCACAATTGGTGCATCAATGTATTGATCCGTTCACCGTAGATAACCAGCTGCCACGGGTGTTTGAAATTCATCGCAAACTGGTAGGCGCAAAATAGCATGAGCCTCTCTTGCTCTCAAGAGAGATGGCTTTTAGAGATGTAACGCGTCGTTTTGGAGAGTTAAGAACATGGATGATACAAGAAAAACAGCAAAAAGCGATAAGCCTAACTCAGCGGCTGAACGGGAGAAATCCGGTAATAATCCAGATACTGATGGCTTGACGGCATCGCTTGAGGCTTTGAAGCCTGTCACCAGTGAGGGAGACAGCGAGATGGCTGGTGATGTTGTCGAGCTCTCTTCGCGCTCGCCAGTAAATGATCCCGCGCATCAAAGATCCTTGACAAAAGAGACGAGCTGCCCTGCGGGTGATGCAGAAATTTTGCTCGATAAAATCGTTGAACAAGAGGAGGCCGAGCCATTGGGAGTGGTGGAACTTCTAGGGGCCCTCAAATCCGATATTGATAGTTTGCGCCAGGAGAACGAAGAGTTTAAATCCCGGTTGATAAGCGCTCCTGTAAGGCATGGCAATCCTTCTTTGGAAGCGGGTGATGCCAGGTCCGAAATGCACGCCCTGCTGGAAGCCCTGAAAGCCGATATTGGCAATTTGCGCGAAGAAAATGACCTTTTGCGAAGGCAGGCCTTTGCCCCACAAGATAACATTCCCGCCAGTGACAACGCTGATGAAGAGCTCTATGGGATGCTGGTGGAACTGAAAGACGATATTGTATCCTTGCGCACGGAAAATGATGCTTTACGCGAGGGGGATGGGGGGCAGCCCTTTGTGAGATCCGCTCAAAAGAGCGATGATGTGGCGATGGTCTTGCGCGAGCTCAAATCAGACATTGATGTGCTGAAACATGATAACCAGTCTTTGCGTCTCGAAAACCTGACGGCCCGCGATGGCGCGCATTTTGAAAATCTTGGCGGCCAGCAAGAAGCCTACCGGCACGCCGAACGCTCGATCGCCCCGGGACTGTTGAAAGGTGTAGCAGCACTGGCGCTTGTAACAATGGCGGCTGGCGGGGGATATTATGTTGCCAAAATGCAAGGCGGGGAAAACGTTCTGGCCAAGCGCTCGATTGCCGCGCCAGGTTCCAACAAAAGCCAAGGAACAACACAAAGATCTGCAAAATTAGCGCCACGAACAGTAACGGTGGCCCCGACTGTCAAACCAGTCGAGGCGTCCGTTAAAGTGCAGAGCGCCAAAGCCCCGCCAACACCAACGCCAGCACCTCGGGCTAAAATAACGGTCAGCCCAGAGGCCGAAACAGCGATGATGGCGCGGGCCAGTGGCTATATGGAGGCGCGCGATATCGGATCCGCTCGCATGGTTTTTGTCTATCTGGCGGGTCATGGCAGCGCGGTTGCCATGACCCGCCTTGCGCAGACCTATGATCCGCAATTTCTTGGTTTGCAAGGGTTTGATGAAGCAAAGAATGGCGATCTGGTCCGAGCCAAGCGTCTTTATAGCGCGGCTTTTGGCATGGGGGATACGCAAGCAGCGATGCGCTTGCAAGAGATGCAATAGGCGCATTTTGAGCGCTACAAGGCGTGGCTACAAGGTGCGTTCCTTGAGGATGGTTTCAAATAAATCGGCATATTGTCTGGCACCGGTGTCCATATCGAAACTCATGGCGCGCTGTATGCGCGGAGCTGGATCACCGGGATTTTCAAGCCGTTGGTCAATCTCACGGGCCAGAGCTGCGGGCGAAATGTTGACCTCCAGCAAACTGCCATAGCGCCCGCCCTCCAGTACTTCAAGCGGTCCGCCGCAATCAGTTGCCAGCACCGGCAGGCCAAAACCAAGCGCTTCGACCAGCACCAGACCAAAACTCTCGCTTGAGGAGGTCAGGACAAAGCATTTTGCCTTGGCATAATACGCGCCGGTATCTTCCACATAGCCAGGGAGCTCAACGCGCGCCGACAGGCCAAGGCGTGCAATCAGTGCGGTCAGCTTTTGTCTCTCGCCGCCCTCACCAAGAATGATCAGACGGGCCGACTTGTCGCTAAGTTGGGCAAAGGCCTTGATGAGCAGATCAAAGCGCTTGTTGGGATCAAGGCGCCCGACCGACAAGATGATATTTTGCCGCGCGGGCAGGTCGGTTGGGTCATAGTTGGCGGGATGGGCTGGCAGGGGGACAGGATTATATATGCGCACCAGCTTGTCGCGTCGCGCATTCCAGCGGTTTGCCAGACTTTCCAGCAATTGATCAGATACGGTGACAATGCGTGCGGCATAGCGGCTCATCAGGGGCAGGTTTTTGTAGCCGAGCCAGCTTAGTTTACCGGTCTTGTATTCTTCAAAGCCATGATAGGTGAGCACAAGAGCAGGTGATATTTTCGGGGAATTTGGTTTTGGCAAACGTCTTGCTCGCGCCAAAATTGAAGCGGCAACCAGTTTGAAATTGGCCGAGGCTATGGCGGAAAGGGCGATATCGGGGTTGTGCTGTGCCAGCAATCTGGCCAACTGTCTGATCGAGGAAACATGCCTCTTTGACAATTTCAGGCGTCCAACAGATGCCTCAAGCGGGGGCTGGTTTTTATCGGTTTCAAAATCCACCACCAGGGTGACATCATGGCCTTGTCTCGCGAACCAGCTCGCAAGAGAGGCCATGACGCGCTCGGCTCCCCCATCTACCAGTCCAGGAATATAGAAAAACAGTTTCATATTCTCGCCCCGGAACTATTCGGCTTTGTCATCGCCCTCGGCTTTATGGTCTTCTTTTTTATCGGGGAAATTTGCAAAGACATCGGCGGCTTCGCGTTTGGCATCATCAGCGCTGGTTGCTTCGGGGCGATGACCAGCATTGGCAGGGGTCGGTGTTTGCGGCGTGTCAAACGGGTTGATATTTGCCGCTGAGGTTGTCGCAGATGTTGGCAGCAAGGTGCCCGCTGGTTTTGGCATTTCTCCGCCTTCACGTTTGATGCGTGCGGCAGCAATTTCGACCTCATTATCGAGATCAGTTTGCGTGCAAAGTCCAAGCGCCACGGGATCGACCGGCTGGAAATTGGAAATATTGGTGTGGGTGCGCTCCTTGATTTTTTCGATGGTGGGTTTGGTGGTGCCAACAAGGCGAATAATCTGCGGGTCTTTCAGCTCGGGATGATTGCGCACCAGCCAGACGATGGCATTGGGGCGATCCTGGCGTTTTGAAACGGGGACATATTTGGGCCGTTTGCGCAATTTTTTATTGCTGGCGGGAATGACCACATTGCTTTTTTTCAATTTCAGCTCGTATTTGGGGTCTTCCTGGCCTTTTTCGATTTCTTCACGCTTCAACTGATTGGAGGAGATAGGGTCCATGCCCTTGATGCCCTGTGCCACATCATCATCAGCGATGCCTTTGACCTCAAGCATGTGCAGGCCGCAAAAATCGGCAATCTGCTCAAAGGTCAGCGAGGTGTTTTCAACCAGCCAGACGGCGGTGGCTTTGGGCATGAG
>JAJRRW010000046.1 GCA_024279115.1 Alphaproteobacteria bacterium | reverse complement strand
TTTGCAATCTTAAGATTGGCAAGAATTCCGATGTAGCCATCGGCAAGGCCGACTGGCCGCCGCGCGATAGCGCGCCCTATCACCCTCAAACAGCGAAGTGGTAGGGCAACTATAGAGCAGGCCTTCGCGCAGCGAAGAATAGCCGGGAGTGAGATCAAGCCTGACGGTGATGGCGTGAACTGGCGATTTCATCGAGTTCGTCGCGCTCTTCTTGATCGCGCGCATCTTGTACGCGCGCAGTTTCACGCTCTCCGACTTTTTCGACTTTCTTCAATTCTTCAAATGAAGAGGCGAGGTCGTCACGGGCGCCATTGAGCTTGCCTTCAAGCTCAGACACGCTGTCGACAATGCGTTCGCGTCGGGTGATGGCGTCTTTGGCCCATAAAGGATAGCGACAATCATTCATGTCAGAGGTGCCAGCGCGCTGCTGCTCGACTTCTACCTGGCGATCGAGATCGCGGGCCATGCGTTGAAAATCATCGATCATTGATTCAAGATCGGCAACTTTTTAGCGGCGCTCGTCTACTTCAAATTTACGCAGGCGAATAAGACTGTCATGTGATTTCATCGTTCGGTACCCCTTACTATTTACGAACTACGGATAAACAATATGATTGAATTAGGTAAAATCGCCGTTAAGCACCCAATTTTTTATGGCTATGAAGAAAATATACTTAACTTTGCGTTAAGCGTTCCCCTTCACTACCTGCATTAAGGTTATTCAAGACTTGTGCCAGCTGGGCATAGCCCTCTTCCAGCGAACAGGCCTCGTCTATTTGCTGACTAAGGAAGGTCTCCAGCAAGGGATGGTAGGTAATGGATTCATCCACTTCGGGGTTAGAGCCCTTCCTATAGGCCCCCAGCCGGATCAACTCTTCCATATCGGAATAGGTCGACATCAGCTGTTTGGCGCGCTTGATAAGCGGTAAAAATTGCGGCTCGACACATCCTGGCATGGTGCGAGATATGGATTTCAGCACATTAATGGCCGGATAGCGTCCCGTTTCGGCAATCGATCGTTCCATAACGATATGGCCATCAAGAATACCACGCACCGCATCGGCCACCGGCTCATTATGATCATCGCCAGATACCAGCACCGTAAACAGGCCGGTGATACTGCCCTTGCCGACGCCGGGCCCTGCCCGCTCCAGCAAGCGCGGCAATTCCGTGAAAACGGTTGGCGTATAGCCCTTGGTGGTCGGCGGCTCGCCCCCCGCCAGCCCGATTTCGCGCTGGGCAATGGCAAAACGTGTGATACTGTCCATCATGCAAAGCACCTGCTGGCCCTGATCACGGAAATATTCCGACAAGGCCATGGTCAACCAGGTTGCCTGCCGGCGCATCAGCGCCGCTTCATCGGAAGTTGCGACGACCACAATAGAGCGGGCCAGCCCCTCTGCCCCCAGATCATCTTCAATAAATTCTTGCACCTCGCGGCCGCGCTCGCCAATCAGACCGATCACTGCCACATCAGAGGAGGTATTGCGCGCCAGCATGGACATCAGCACTGATTTTCCAACGCCAGATCCCGCAAATATACCCATGCGCTGTCCCGCGCAGCACGTGACGAAACTATTGAGCGCCTTGACCCCCAGATTAATTGGCGGCCCGACCCGCGAGCGATCCCCCGCCTGTGGTGGAGAACGGCGCAAGGGAGCCGCGATCAGCCCTTGCGGCAATGGCCCCTTGCCATCGATCTGGTCTCCCAGCGCATTGACGACGCGGCCAAGCCATTCATTTGTCGGGAACACGGCAGGCTCTGCACTTTCAAGTACCGCCCGATCTCCCATATGCACGCCATCAAGATCGCTAAAGGGCATGGCAACCGCCGCGCCGTTCTTGAAGCCGACGATTTCGCAAAGCCGCTGATCGCCCCGACCAGCCTCAATAACGATGCGCGAGCCAAGCCCCATGGCCCGCACTGGCCCAACGATCTCCACCAGCAATCCCTGCACGCCGCTGACGCGCCCGTAAATCTGTCGCTCAGAGAGGGATTTTATATCGGAGATCAATGCATCCATGTGCTTGCCTGTCATTATTGTGGGTTTGTAAACACGCCGAATCAACGCACTGTCTGGTAATAATTAACGTGTGATTCGATCATGTCCGTCCAGCAATTAAGGTTTCGTTAAGGGGTTGGTTAATATAACCCCAGCAAGTGAACGGTTACGAAACGGCTTGACGGAACCCTCGCAAGGGGTGTTCGCTCCTGTTTTGTAACCCGTGTGCAACAGTTAAATATTCTAGCACGAACAGGGTTTGACCAGATCGTTGGTAAGGGTTTAGTAATGATTCGTCTGTAATTTCTTGGTTCGAGTTAATTAAAAAAACTATTTTGAATTTTGGCGCGCCGACCTAGTCCTCAGTACGGCGATTTGGGGGTCACTACGACCAATCCAAGAGAGGACGACAGATGCGGGTTCTCCTTATCGAAGACGATAGCGCAACAGCGCAGAGCATTGAACTAATGCTCAAAAGTGACGGGTTCAACGTTTACACCACGGACCTGGGGGAAGAGGGTGTCGATCTTGGCAAACTCTATGATTATGATATTATCCTGCTGGATATCGGCCTGCCCGACATGAGCGGCTATGATGTCTTGAAGACTTTGCGCGTGGCAAAGGTCGAGACTCCTATCTTGATTTTATCAGGTCACAGCGGGATTGATGACAAGGTTAAAGGTATGGGCTTTGGTGCCGATGACTATATGACCAAGCCGTTCCACAAGGACGAGCTGGTCGCGCGGATTAACGCGATTGTCCGGCGCTCCAAGGGTCACTCACAATCCATACTCAATACAGGTCTGCTGGCCGTCAATTTTGACGCCAAGACCGTGCAGGTCGATGGGCAGCCCGTTCATCTGACAGGCAAAGAATATCAAATGCTTGAGCTATTGTCGTTGCGCAAAGGCACGACCTTGACCAAGGAAATGTTCCTCAACCATCTTTATGCTGGCATGGACGAGCCCGAGCTGAAAATTATCGATGTGTTCATTTGCAAATTACGCAAAAAGATCAAGAAGGCTGTTCAGGCGTCGATGGGACTTGCCAACGACAAGGAAATGCCGGATCTGGAACGCAATGGCTATGTGGAAACGGTATGGGGCCGCGGCTATGTGCTGCGCGATCCCGACGAGCAAAGCGTCGATCTGAAAATTTCAGCTTAGCTTGTCACCCGGTTTTTCAGCGGCGTACAACTCGCCACACAAGACAGATAAAACATGAAAAACCGGCACCTGGAGTTCTCCAGTGTCGGTTTTTTGTTGTATTTCCGGGACAAATTGTCCCGACTTTGAAATAGTTGTCACGTTCTGTGGAGCACTCCCTAGTCAGGGCAAAAAAACATGCTATAGGAAATATAAACCCATCTATACCAGCCAGATAGGATAAGAAACTCATGAGAACGCCGCAATCTTCAAGCTCCTTCACCGAACATATGACCATGGACGAAGTCAAGGCGTTGGGAGTGAGGATGGCAGCTCATTGTATGGATTTTCGTGATTCCAGCATACGACGCAGTTTGACTCAGTTGTTTATCACACTGGGTCTTTTCTTTGTCAGCTTCACACTCTCCTACAAAGCTTTGGAGATCTCCTATTTCCTCACGCTGGCTCTCGCCATTCCCTCCGGGATCTTTCTCGTCAAGCTGTTTATCATTCAGCATGATTGCGGCCATGGTTCCTTTTTCAAATCGAAAAAGGCCAATGACTGGCTGGGGCGCTTCATGTCCTTGTTTACGGTTACCCCGTATGAATTCTGGAAGCGCGCCCATGCGATCCATCATGCCTCGTGCAGCAATCTTGAAAAGCGCGGAACCGGTGATATTTCAACCCTGACCATCAAAGAATATCGCGCCCTTCCCCTGATCGCCCGCATCAAATACCGGCTCTATCGCAATCCTGTCGTGCTGTTTATCATTGGCGTACCAATCCATTTTGCCATCATCCAGCGCCTGCCTTTCTGGCAACCCTTGTCCTTCAAGTCGATCTGGAAAAGCGTGCTTGGACTGGACCTTGCTTTGCTGATCGTACTGGGCGGTGCCATGTATATGCTGGGAGTTGTGCCCTTTTTGATGGCCTATCTGCCAGCCCTTATCGTTGCCGCTGTTGTTGGCGGCTGGATGTTCTTCATTCAGCATCAATATGAGGATGCCTATTGGGAACATCAAGAAGACTGGAACTTCCATCTCTCTGGCCTGCTTGGCAGCTCTCATTATGTGCTGCCCAAGTTTATGCAATGGCTGACCGGCAATATCGGCATCCACCACATCCATCATCTCAATAGCGCCATCCCCAATTACCGCTTGCAAGAATGTCTGGACGCCAGCACCGAGCTGCAACAAATCCCCATCAAGATCAAATTCTTCGAGAGCCTCAAATGCGCCCGCCTGGCCCTGTGGGACGAAGGAAACCGCAGGCTTGTCACATTTGGGGCAGCCCGGGCAATAGCTGTTTAACTGACAGCAACAGCAATATTGACAGATTTGGGTCCGCAATAAAATTGCCATTTCCCAAACCACCACATGGAAAAAGGCGGCGTTTCAAGAAACTTGATACGCCGCCTTCTCTTTTCTCTGGGACTATATAACCAGATCAATTGAGATCGAAACGATCGGCATTCATGACCTTGTTCCAGGCCGCCACAAAGTCGCGCACAAAGATCACCTTGCTATCTTCCTGGGCATAGACTTCTGCAATGGCTCGAAGCTGCGAATTTGACCCAAAGACCAGATCAACACGCGTGCCGGTCCACTTCAACTCACCGCTGGCACGATCGCGCCCCTCAAACAGATCTTGCGCCTCCGAAGTGGCCTTCCATTGCGTCCCCATATCGAGCAGATTGACAAAAAAGTCATTGGAGAGCGCCTCCATTTGCGTGGTGAAGACCCCATGCCCGGAGCCGCCGACATTGGCGTTCAACACGCGCATGCCACCGATAAGCACCGTCATCTCTGGAGCGCTAAGGGTCAGCAATTGCGCCTTGTCGATCAGCAATTGCTCGGCGGGAGCGGTGTATTTGCCCTTTTCATAATTGCGAAAACCATCCGCAACAGGCTCTAGCACAGCCATCGATTCCACATCCGTTTGCTGCTGGTTCGCATCTGTGCGCCCGGGCGTGAAGGGCACACTTACCTTGTAACCTGCGTTCTTTGCGGCCAGCTCAATAGCGGCACAGCCAGCAAGCACAATCAAGTCAGCAAGCGAGACATTCTTGCCATTGGCGGCCTGCTCATTGAAAGCCTTTTGCAGGCCCTCAAGTGTCGCAAGCACCTTCGCCAACTGGTCGGGCTGATTGCTTTGCCAGTCTTTTTGCGGTGCCAGAGCGATCCGCGCCCCATTGGCGCCGCCACGCATATCCGAGCCACGAAAAGTGGAGGCAGAGGCCCAGGCCGTTGACACAGCTTCACGGATCGACAAATCAGAGGCGATGATTTTGGCCTTGAGATCAGCAATATCCTTATCGTCGATCAGCGCGTGCTCAACCGCTGGAACGGGATCCTGCCAGATAAGCTCTTCAACGGGCACCTCAACGCCAAGATAGCGCGAACGCGGCCCCATATCACGATGGGTCAGCTTGAACCAAGCCCTGGCAAACGCGTCCGCGAACTGGTCCGGATTTTCATGGAAACGCCGGGAAATCGGCTCATAGATCGGATCCATACGCATCGCCATATCAGCAGCCGTCATGATCAAAGCCTGACGTTTCGTGCTATCATGGGCACACGGCGCTGCATCCTTGTCACCATCCTTTGGCGTCCACTGATTGGCACCAGCGGGACTTTTCGACAGCTCCCACTCATTGCCAAACAACACGTCGAAATAGCCATTGTCCCATTTGATCGGGTTGGTTGTCCAGGCCCCTTCAAGGCCACTGCCAATCTGGTCGTCGCCAATACCGGTGCCAAAGCCGTTTTTCCAGCCAAGACCCTGCTGCTCGATACCGGCCGCTTCAGGTTCTGGCCCAACAAGGGCTGCATCCCCTGCGCCATGGCATTTGCCAAAGGTATGGCCCCCCGCAGTCAGAGCCACGGTTTCCTCATCATTCATCGCCATGCGCGCGAAGGTCTCGCGCACATCACGGCCAGAGGCAAGAGGATCCGGGTTGCCATCGGGACCTTCAGGGTTCACATAAATCAAGCCCATCTGCACCGCCGCCAGCGGATTGTCGAGATCGCGCTCTCCGCTGTGGCGCTTATTGCCAAGCCACTGCGCTTCGCCGCCCCAGTAGATGTCCTCTTCTGGTTCCCAGATATCGACGCGTCCACCCGCAAAACCAAAGGTCTTGCCGCCCATGGATTCAATGGCGCAATTCCCAGCCAGAATCATCAGATCAGCCCAGGATATTTTATTGCCGTATTTTTGCTTAATCGGCCACAGCAGTCGGCGTGCCTTGTCAAGATTGACATTGTCCGGCCAGCTATTGACCGGCGCAAAGCGCTGGTTGCCCGTGCCTGCACCACCGCGCCCATCGCCGGTGCGATAGGTGCCAGCGCTATGCCAGGCCATGCGAATGAAAAACGGTCCATAGTGCCCATAGTCCGCGGGCCACCAGTCCTGACTATCGGTCATCAGCGCAAAAAGATCTCCTTTCAAGGCCTTGAGATCAAGCGTCTTGAACTCTTTGGCATAGTCGAAACTCGCCCCCATCGGGTTCACCTTTGAGGAATTCTGGTTGAGAATTCGAAGATTCAACTGTTCGGGCCACCAGTCCTGATTTGATCTGTACCCTTGCGTTGTGTTTGCGCCCGACATTGGGCATTTGCTTTGCGTGTCCATCTCAAAATAATCCTTTCTATATGCCAATCCATGAAACACTTTAGAATTATTCTAAACTAATAGCAAGAGATGTTTGTTTTTTTAAAGCGGCCGGTTAACAGTTTCGCACCCTTCCAAGCCGGCCCGCTGAATAGAACATGATTAAGTGTCTGATATTGCGACCACATCAACCTTTGTATCATTGTAACAAGCGCCCTGCGCAATATCGGCTTTAGCGGTTGAAATGAGCGCCGCCACCGTTTGCCCGCTCGGGCTGGATTTGCTCCAGGCCCCCTTGGGGGAATAGAGGGTGCCGCGCGGCACCTTGCCAGTAATCGACAATAACAAGATCACTTGCCCCAACTCATTCCACACCTTTACCTTTGCGCCATCGCTCAAACTGCGGTCCAGCGCATCATCGGGGTGCATCTCCAATCGTTGCAGGCCCTCACTCATTTTAAGTCCGCCAAAGGTCGCATTGATCCGCTTATCGGATGACGGGCTGATCAGATAGAGGGGATAATCAGAGCTCAGCGGCCGAAAGTCCGGCAATCCTTCGCCAAACCGTTCTTGCAAATCATCCGACCAGATTTCAATCTTGCCGCTTGGCGTTTGCGGAAACACATTGGCAAAGGGCCTGGTGTCCTCCCCCTGTGTGTCCATATAGAGCGCTTGATCAAGGGGTATCTGACTGGGCCGCTGACCGTTGAGACGCGGATCCTCATTGTCGAGCGCCTCATCCATCAATTGCGCATCATCCGCGCGAAACAGGGGATCATCATAGCCAAACCTTGCCGCCAACCGTCGAAATATTTCCGTATTGGGCAGGCTTTGGCCAACAGGCGGGATCACCGGCTCGGCGCGTTGCAAATATTGATGCCCATAGGCGCCATAAATATCCGCAAATTCGAACGAGCTGCTGGCCGGCAATATAATATCGGCATAGGACATGCTGTCATTCATTTCCACATCACAGCCGACAATGAACAGATCCTCGCGCAATAAAGCGCGCTTCATGCGGTTTTGATCCGGGTGCGTGGCAACGGGGTTGTGATTATAGATAAACACCGCCTTCAACGGGGGATCAAGAGTGTCGTCAAGCAGATGCTCTGGCACGTCCAGAATATTCAGCATCCTCGCATCCTTGTCGATCAGCTCGGTGCGCTGCAAGCGAGCTGTGGTATCGCGAAAGGCATTGCCAGGCTTGATGATCAGGCCGCCTCCCAGACTATCAAACTTGCCCGCAAGAGCTGGCAACGCACAAGCGGCCCGTATGGAAGCCCCGCCATTGCGCGAGCGCTCCAGGCCATTGGAAACCGACATGATGGCTGGCGAAATCTCATGATACATCTGCGCGAACTGGCGAATATCATCCGCCGCAAGGCCGCAAATATCCGCCGCTTGATCAATGGATATGGCCAGCGCCTTGTCCATATAGCGATCCAGGCCCTTCACCCATCGTTCAGTAAATTCTTGATCAATTCCACCGAGCCGTTCAATCTGCGCGGCCACCGCCATGGCCAGCACCACATCTGTTCCCGGCGTGATGGCCAGATGCAAATCAGCCTGTTCGGCAATTTTAATGCGCTTTGGATCAATAACGATGAGCTTGGCGCCCTGCTTGCGGGCCTGCTTGATGAGCGGCGCAAAATGCAGATTGGAAACGGTGACATTATTGCCCCAAACGACAATCAGTTTTGCATGAGCTGTCTGGGTCACCGGATTTCCCGGCATGGCCCCATAAAGAGACGAATAGGCCAGCGCCCGCACGCCGCCGCAAAGAGGCTTGCGGTCCAGCCTTGTTGCCCCCATCATATTGAAAAACCGGGCGCTCATGGCATCGCTGGAAATCTTGCCGTGCGGCCCGCCATAGGTAAATGGCAAGATGGCCTGTGGACCATATTGCGCCATCACCGCCTTCAGTTTTTCCACCACTATGTCCAGCGCCTCCTCCCAGGATATGGGCGCAAACGCGCCCGCCCCTCTGGCACCAACCCGTTTTAGCGGCACCGTCAGGCGATTTTCCCCATGCACATAGTCCACATAGCCCCGCGCCACCTTGTTGCAAATCACCCCCGCAGTCAGGGGATTGGCATATGACCCACGCACCTTGACGATCTGGTCATTTTCAACGGTGACAGAAAGACTACAGGTATCAGGGCAATCCAGGGGGCAAACGCTGGGCAGTTCCACGCTCATGGCAAAGATCCTTTGTGAAGATGTCTCCCCGTATGCTATTCATAATTGGTATTATATAAAGAGCCATTTAGACAATATTTCTGGTACCAATTATCAAGGAAGCCTCATCATGGCAGCAAGATCCACAAAATCTCCGCTACAATCGATCATGATTGATCGCAGCGGGGAAAAATCCTTGCAAGAACAGGTGTTCGATCAGGTACGTGAAGCGATTTTAACTGGCCAATTGCCTCCAGCAACAAGACTGCCCGCCACCCGCATCCTTGCCCTGGACCTTCAACTGTCGCGCAATACGATCCTTGGCGCCTTTGAGCGGCTGCATGCGGAAGGCTATATTGAAGGGCTAGCCGGTTCTGGAACGAGGGTCTCCAAGATACTGCCAGAAGAACTTTTACTGGCTCGCAAAAATTCACCCGCCCCAGCGCGAAGCAAGGTCACGGCCGGTAAGCTTTCCAGATTATCGCTTGCCTGTTTGGCGAGCACTCATCAAAACCGCCATCGCCCCGGCCCCAAGCGCGCCTTTCGCCCCGACCTGCCCGACCTTAGCCAGTTCCCCTTCAAGCTGTGGGGGCAGATGATAACAAGGAGCTGGCGGAACCCGCCGACTGAGGCATTGCTTACCGGTGAAATGGAGGGTTATTTTCCCCTTCGCCAGTCCATTTCGGATTATCTTGGTGCGGTGCGCGGCTTGCACTGCTCTCCCGAGCAGGTGCTCATTACCTCTGGTGCTCAACAAGCGCTCGATCTGATTGCCCGCGTCATCATCGACCCGGGAGACGGGGTCTGGCTGGAAGACCCTGGCTATCCCGGCCTGCGCTCAACCCTGCAAGCGGCCGGTGCCAAAATTCATGATATTCCTGTCGATGAGGGGGGGCTTTGCGTAGAGCAGGGTCTGCGCCTGGCTCCAAACAGCGTGCTTGCCGCCATTACACCCTCTCACCAATATCCGCTCGGCATCACCATGAGCCTGACCCGCCGCCTTGAGATATTGGACTGGGCGCAAAAAGCCAATGCCTGGATATTGGAAGATGATTATGACAGCGAATTTCGCTATGCTGGCAAGCCGCACCTTGCTCTGCAAGGGCTAGATCAATCGCAGCGGGTGATTTATGTTGGCACATTTTCAAAAGTGCTATTCCCATCACTTCGTCTGGGCTATGTGGTCGTTCCCCAACCCCTGCTCGCCTCCTTCCTTGCGGTCCGCACCTCGCTTGACGACTACCCGGCGCTGGCGCTACAGCCAGCCTTGCACCATTTCATTATTGAGGGACATTTCGCGTCACATATTCGCAAGCTTCGTAAACTGTATGCAAAGCGTCAGCAAATGCTGATCGATGCCCTGCTGCAACATACAAAGGGACAGTTAATAGCCGCGCGCGCACAAGCGGGCATGCATCTGGTGGTCCGCCTCGCCCCCTCATGTGGCCTTGGCGATCAACAAATATCAGATCGAGCCGAAAAAGCCGGGCTGGTCGCACCGGCTTTGTCGAGATATTATCAAGGAAAAAGCAGCCCACAAGGGCTGGTTTTGGGATATGCGGGTCTGAGCGAACAAGAAATCGATCGCGATGTGAGGCGTCTGGCGCAACTGCTCGAATAACCCTGTTTGCCCAACAGAGCAAACAAAGGCTACCCTGCGGATGCCACCGACGCGCTATCTGGGCCAGCGCGCACTCGTTCCTCACGACCCAACTTCTCGCCTATTTGGGCACGAGGATCATGATCATCTGGCGACCTTCGAATTTGGGAGCAAGCTCGACTTTCGAAACTTTTGCCGCGTCTTTAACAACCCGGTCCAACAGATCACGCCCAAGCTCCTTGTGAGCCATTTCGCGGCCACGGAACCGAATGGTGAATTTCACCTTGTCGCCCTGGTCAAAGAAACGCTGCATGGCCTTCATCTTGGTCTCATAATCATGCACATCAATATTTGGACGCATCTTGATCTCTTTGACTTCGATGATCTTTTGCTTGCGACGTGCCTCGGCGGCTTTTTTCTGGGCCTGATATTTGAATTTGCCAAAATCCAGCAATTTGCAGATGGGTGGTTTTGCTGTCGGCGAAATCTCTACGAGGTCGAGACCGGCATTGCGCGCCTGTTCGAGCGCGTCTTGAAGATCAACGGTTCCCTGATTTTCTCCGGTCTCGTCAATGAGTTGCACTTCGGGGGCACTAATCGAAAGATTGGCTTTTGGCCCCGTATTACGTTCTGAAGTGGCTTTATGTGGTCGTCTGGCGATTGCTATCGTCTCCTATATTGATGTTTGTTCAGGTGTGTGTCCCATGAACCTGTCGACTGCATTTGTTACGATTGATCGTTCGCTTATAGTCTATTCAATGCTTTTCAAAATTCCAAAGAATAAGCCCGTGAACAACTATAAATATACACATTTTCAAAAAGTTATCAAAACACAATCGGAAAAACATGCAACTATTTAAACAATCGTTTGATATTAGCAGCTTTACACCGCGATGCACCTGAAAAATCAATGTGCCCGCCAGAAATCTGCCCCCTTGCAAATATTCAAGCGCATTCAAGCAGGGCTATTTCTATCCAAGACGCCGATAACGATCCGCAAAATCCGTTCCAAGCAATTCATCATAGACGGCCAGGGTCTGCACTTTCATTAGCTGATCTGAAAATGAATGAACGGCATTGTCGATCGCCCGGCCTGCCAGTTGGCGATAATCGTCCAGGGGCAATGCCAGCACCTCGCCAAAAGCATTTGCCAAAGCCAGCGGATCAGCGGGCGGCACGAGCCAACCGGTCATCTCATTGTCTGGCACAAACGGAGTGGCGCGCACCGTTTCGGGCGGAGCGCCGATATTTGTGGCGATCACCGGACACCCCATAGCCTGCGCTTCAGCGCTTGTTCGGCCAAAAGTCTCTGGTTCGGTTGAGGCAATCAGTGTCACATGAGCAAGAGCATAGGCGCCCGCCATATCAGCACAGTGGCCGACAAATTTGATGTACTGCCCAAGACCAAGAGCGGCAATTTTCTTGCTCAACTCGTCCACATAAGCGCGCCGACCAGAAAAATCACCAGCAAAAATCACCACAAATTCTTGCTCGCCGCCCCGTTTGATAAACTCCTTCACCGCACTTATAACCACGCCATGCCCCTTCAGCCTGGTCAAACGAGCGGGATGAAGGATAATCTTGCGCGCTTCTGGCACCCCCCATTTGGCCCGCAATTGCTCCAGCCTGTCGTTTGAGACTACGGATTTGGAAAAGCGCTCAAGCGCGACACCTCGATAGATGATGCGCAAACGCTGGTCCGGGGTCTGGTGGCGGGCTCGGACCAGATCTGCTGTAAACTTCGAATTGGCAATCACCCGGTCGCCGCGCGCCATAACAGAATTATACAGCCGTTTTAGTGGAGCCTGCTCCCCATAAGCGCCGTGATAGGTTGTCACAAAAGGAATGTCAGCTTTCGACGATGCCGCCATCGCACTCCAGGCTGGCGCTCGTGACCTGGCATGCACGAGGGAAATATTGCGCTCTACAATCAAGCGCTCAATCTTTTGTTTGTTGCGAAACATCTGCAAGGGATTTTTGCTGGCCACAGGCATGGAGAAAATTTCCCCACCTCGCCGCTCGACATCGCTGGCCATACGCCCATCTTGCGTAGCCACCAAAGCGCGCACGCCAATAGCGCGCAGCGCATCGACAATCTCCACTGTCGACAGCTCCGCACCACCAGTCCCCAAATGGGGGATAACCTGCAGAATTGCTGGATTTTCCTTCAATCTGGCCATACCTTTTTTGATCTAGCACCCGAACCGATTTCTCGTTCAAGCGATATTCACCGTTTTAACCGCCATACTACAAGAGAAAATACACCCAATAAGACACTGACAAGGCCAAGCTATTTGGCTTTTGCTCCGACCATAATATAAGTATAAAAAATCACTTTTGTGACATTTTTACAAATACTTAGATAACTCATATCCCACTCCTCAACAGTCCGTTTCAAGAATTTTGTGCATATTTTGTTAATCAATTGTTAATTTTCCTTGACTTGTGTCCTACAAAGCACCATCTTTGGGAAGAACCAAGAGTTCCCCCAAGCGTCCCCCCACGCTGACGCTTAGCAAACTATAGGCTCAAGTCTTTTGACTTGGGCCTTTTTTTATTGCAATAAAATTCTTCCTGAAAATTGCGGTGCGTGCACTGCGCAAAGTATTAACGGGATGGTCAAACACTTCGCTTACACTCTATTAAGGATAGAGGCGCATCAAGCGAGGCCGTATGAACAGAAAACTGATTGCTCAAATCGAAATCGCCCTGGGTACTGAAATTGTCAATCATCGCAGCTTGCCGGTCGGCTTCGGCATTGTCGGCATGCGCCTTGAATTCGCCGACGGGCGCCAAGCCGCTCTCAAGGCTTCAAAACAGTCCCACGATGCTGGCCTCGGACTTGAGGCGTTCATGCTGCGCGAACTCAAAGCCAATTCCAATCTGCCCATTCCCGAAATTTTTTATAGTGGTGACGGACTGCTGATCATGGAATGGATGCGCTCGGGTGGCTCGATCAACACAAAGGTCCAGCGCCATGCCGCCGAATTGCTGGTCGATCTGCACGCGCGCCCCTTTGAGCAATTTGGCTATTCTCAAGATACGGTGATCGGCCCGCTGCACCAGCCCAATCCATTAACAGACAGCTGGATCTAATTTTTCCGCGATCATCGCCTGCTCTATATGGCGGCAGAGGCCGTCAAGGAAAACAGCCTGCCCGGCAAACTCAATGAACGCATCGAACGCCTGGCCAGCGAGCTGAAAGTATTTCTGGTCGAGCCAAAACATCCCGCATTGCTACATGGGGATCTGTGGGGTGGCAATATTGTTGCCAGCGATAGTCGGGTCAGCGGCTTCATTGACCCGGCGATCTATTACGGACATCCGGAAATTGAACTGGCCTTCACCACCATGTTCTCGACATTTGGCAAGCCGTTTTTCGAGGCCTATCAGGCACTCGCCCCTCTACAGCCAGGATTTTTTGAAGAGCGCATGGCGATCTATAATCTCTATCCCACGCTCGTCCATGTGCGCCTGTTCGGCGACAGCTATCTTCGACAAATTGATGAGACCCTGTCCTCTGTCGGATTTTAAAGAGCCAGAGCAGCTCATGCCAATCCTTCCAACCGCCGGTATTGTCTCAGTTTGAAAATAATATTGCATGTCGTGCTCAAAAAACGCGATGCGATTTTGCGCTATCCGCGCGGGCGTCTTGTGCAGACGGCATTGGGGACCAGTCCCCAACCCCCTGTTATCAAA
>JAJRRW010000045.1 GCA_024279115.1 Alphaproteobacteria bacterium | reverse complement strand
TCTCACGGAGGATTACATGCCCAGGGGACATTGCCACCTGACCTATGATCAAAGATGCCAGATTCATGTGCTTTTGCAAACCGGTATTTGCCGTGCGCAAATCGCCCGCCAGCTTGACGTTGCCCGCTCGACCATCACCAGAGAGCTACAGCGCGGTGACTGCAAACACGTATCACTGACTGATATTTGGCTGGTGCAATGCCAGTGACTAAATAGCAAAAGTCAATGGCAGCGCCAATGGAATGGGGCAAATATTCTACCTGTCCAACGCTTGGCAATCATATTTCGCGCAAAAACCAAATAGGCTCACTGGTTTTGCAATCACCGCATCTGTTTCCCTGCTTTGCGCCTAGCCCCAGTTCTGCGTCAAGCCTTCGTGCAAAGACCTATCCATCCCCTCTTTTCTCCGCTAGGCTACCCCTCATGCAATCGAGCGATACAGCCATACAACAGCCCAAACTTTCCCTTCTGCAGACCATTTGGCAACCTCGTATGCTGATCTGCATATTGATCGGTTTTTCATCCGGCCTGCCGCTGTATTTTTTGCTGCAACTGGTGCCGGCATGGTTGCGCCGGGGTGATGTTGATCTCACAACCATCGGCATTGTCGGGCTGGCGCTTTTGCCTTATTCGTGGAAATTTTTGTGGTCGCCTTTGCTGGATCGTTACAGCCTGAAAATGATGGGCCGACGACGTAGCTGGATGATGGGTTCTCAGATCCTGTTGCTGGTATTGATGGCCGGGATTGGCCAGTTCAGCCCGCAAAATTCCTTGAGTGCGATTGTCTGGGCCGCTTTGGTGATCGCCGTTTTTTCGGCAACGCAAGACATCGCCATTGATGCGTATCGCCGTGAAATTCTGCCTGATATCGAGCTTGGTATCGGCAATAGTTTTTACGTTAACGCCTACCGCGTGGCGGGGCTCATACCGGGCGGCCTTGGTTTGATCATGGCCGATTTCATCTCCTGGCCGATGGTATTTATCATGACGGCAGCGTTCATGTTGCCAGGTATCATCTGTACGGCAATGGTGTCGGAGCCCACCATCCATGGCGAGGCTCCCAAAACCTTGCGCGAAGCGATTGTCGAGCCGTTCCATGAGTTTTTCACCAGAGACAGCGTCAAATCATCGATCCTGATATTGGCGTTCATGCTGCTCTATAAATTCGGCGACAGCCTCGCCACAGCTTTGATCACGCCCTTTTATATTGATGTGGGTTTTACCAATACGCAAATCGGCGCGGTTGCCAAGCTGGTGGGGTTCTGGTCAACGATTATTGGTGGCTTTATTGGCGGCGTGGTGATGATCAAAATCGGTATTAATCGTGCCTTGTGGCTATTTGGCTTTGTGCAGTTCGCCTCCATTTTCGGCTTTGTCTTTTTGAACGAGATTGGCAATAATATTTATGCGCTGGGGGTGGCGGTGTGTTTTGAATATCTGGGCGTCGGGTTGGGCACAGCTGCCTTTGTGGCATTCATTGCCTCCCAGACCAACAAGAAATTCTCGGCCACGCAATTTGCACTATTTTCGAGCTTCTTTGCCATCCCGCGCAGTTTCACCGGCGTCATTGCCGGATATATTGTTGAAACACAAGGGCTTGGCTGGACGGTTTTCTTCCTGATCAGCGCCGCAACCGCGATCCCCGGCATGATCCTGCTATTGTGGGTCGCGCCGTGGAATGGTGATAAGAAATAAGACGGGCGTGAAGTAGGCTTTGAGATACGCTGGTTCTGCTTCGCTTTTCGCTGAGTTTCCTCGACCTGTGCGAGAGAGGGAATGACCGCCGTTCGGCACCGTCACTTTATCGGTTACTGGATATTTTGGTGTTTGAAGAAATGGCAAACATCTGATGTCACTGGCGTAGGGGCGAGAAGCTGGACACACACTATTGGCAAATTGGGGGAAGATGCTGGTCCCGATAGGCCCCTATAGGTAATAGGGGCTTACCCGGGACGATGATGTTGATATGAAAGGACAATTGGCAGTGGGTATCCGCTTACATGGCATCCTTTTTTTGTTTGGTATCTTCAAAAAGATCTGCCATATCACGCATTGTATCGAAAAAATATTTGCGACCTGCATAGCCTTGAATACGAGCAATCTCTTTGTTATTTTCAACAATAACGAATGTTGGCGTCACCCAGACACCCCGTTGCAGTTCAATACCCGCGGTCCGGTCTTTACTAAGTTCAACCTGTCTCAATGGCAGCTTTTTTCCAATCTCGCTCTCATTATAAGAGGGCCCTATCTCCTTGTTCCACTTTCTGCAGACATGACAACTTTTGGATTCGAACATAACTATTTCGGCCGCGCTGATTGGCGCTGGCACGCTGCTGATCAAAACCACAGATACCAAAGCCAGTATTCCCGTCAAATAATTCAAGTGCAATTTTAGCATTTGGTCGCGTCCTTATCGCTTCAGTATCGCTCGAAATGGTCCGTTGGCGTCGAACAAGCTTAACACCCAACTGATCGTATGACAGTCAAATATTCGTGAGTATACTCTATCAACAATCAAAAAGCAGGCAGGTCCCTCTAACATAAACCCGTTTGGAGCTGCAATATTTATGATCGCAATTGCTATCTTGCGTAGAGAGGGTTTACCGACGGGGTGTCCACGAACAAACCTCATGCAATCCCTGGCATGAGCCTGTTCTTGGGGGTCGCCCCGTGGAACGGCGACAAGAAATAAGACGGGCGTGAAATAGAAATCTTGCTGTCCGCAGTGTCGCTGTTACCACCCAAATTTCAGTCATTGAACATCATAAGCCCCCCCGTGGCGCTGCACCAGCCGGCAAAGTTAGGGGCTTTACATTTCGATATAAAGTAAGTACTCACTAACATACAGAGGCGCTTGCTTTGAATTGCGCTGTTTTGAAACTGGAAAGGATTGGTTGAATGGGCAAACATTATGGATGGTTGGTGGCTCTCATATTGGTGATCGCTGGGGGAGGTTCGTATCTGGCGATGACAAAGAATTCGGTTGCACAAGATGATGACGCTCGCACGGCGATCGTCTTGACCGCTGCCGAGCGCAATTTGGTGCTGGGAGAAATGCGGGCTTTCCTGGAAAGCGTCAAGCTTATTACGCAGGGCATTGCCAACAAGGACATGAAAACCATTCAGGCGGCCGGGCGTAAAATGGGCATGGCTGCTGCGGCCGGAGTGCCACCTTCTCTAGCGGACAAGCTGCCTGTCAGCTTTAAAAAACTGGCCGGGGCAACCCATAAGGGATTTGATGCTATGGCCACAGAAGCGGCAGATATCGGCGATGAAAAGGCCATTTTGGTCAAGCTGGGGGTTTTGCTCAACAATTGCACCACCTGTCATTCCAGCTATCGTTTTGAGGTGGAAACAGCGCGGAAGTAGCGCTCTCCCTGCAATTTGCAAGGACAGCGCCCAAAGGGTTCTGCTGCCGCCAAAATGCCTAACGCAAATGCCGTTAGACACTCAGATTTGATAGCTATCGCTTTTGACTTGCAGATGGCTTACTTTGGCGGCACCAAGATCGATAGAAAATCGTTCCATCGAATGAGGAGAAAGCTGAAGGAGTAAGTGTGGCGACGCGAACGCGAAAAAGTTCCAAAGAACGCAAGGCGCAGATCGTAGCTGCGGCGATCAGGCTTGCTGGGAAAATCGGACCTGACCGCTTGACAACGCTGGCCCTGGCCAGAGAAGTCGGGATTTCGGAAGCAGGTATATTTCGGCATTTTTCCACCAAGGGTGATATCTGGCAGGCCGTGGCCAATCATATCGGCTCGCTGTTGCAGGCCAAATCGGCCTTGAGTGACGATGATGGACTGTCTCCGGTGGACCAGTTGCGCCACTTTGTGATCGGCCATTTGACCTTTATCGAGGCAACGCCGGCCATTCCGGCCATTTTATTTTCCCGAGAATTGCACGCCGAAAATGATCAGTTGCGGCGTTTTTTTGCTGGACTGGTTGCGCAAAGACAAAGCCATTTTCGCTCGCTGATCGCAGCCGAAATAAAGGCCGGGCATGTTCATAAAGACCTGGATGCGGATGATGCCGCCATTGTTGTTCTGGCCCTTGTGCAAGGCCTTGCCATGCGTTGGTCGCTCAATGACCGCAGTTTTGATCTGGTGGAAGAGGGAGAGCGGTTACTAGAGATGCTGCTAAGCGGTTTCTCCTCGCACAAGGCCATCCGCCTTTAAACGGGTTGGGGTGGGGTTGGTTTCAAGTCAGGACGTCTGGGATATATCTGGATATAAGCAAATGTCCTGCCGCCGAAAACGGAGCAAAAATACCAGTTGAAATGAGCGTGAGTGAGCGCAAACCGCACTAAAAAGCCCTCATGCAATCCACAGCATGAGGGCTTTTTTGTATACCCCTTAGGGACCCGTCTCCAAGGTGGAGGAAGGAACTGGAGACGAAAGGGGCAGCAGGCCAAGAGTCAATTGTTGGAAACTCCGGCCTGCTATGTTCTTATTCAGCGGCTTCTGATTTGCCCTGTTTGGCGAAATATTTAGCGGCTTCCTCATCGAAATCGGCTGTATTCACATAGCTCGATGTCCGTGGATGAGAGATCATGTTGGGGTTTGGATCAATGCCAAGCGCATCG
>JAJRRW010000044.1 GCA_024279115.1 Alphaproteobacteria bacterium | reverse complement strand
TCACCATGTTCCTGATGTACCAGTTCCCCGGCATCGCCTTGTGGCTGCCCGACTATCTGTTCGGCGTTTATGTCAAATAAACCACAACCAAAAGGCCCCCCAATGCTCTCAAAACTCTCCGCCCTCAACGCGGCTCAAAAATGCAAAGGAATGGATCAATGACGAAAAGTAGCGTTAAAATGGCGACCGGCTTCATCGGCCTTGCCACCCTTGGCACCTTTATTCTTGGCCTCGCGCAGAGCATCTCCAGCGGTTTTGCCGGTTTTTGGGGCGGCTTGCCGTTCTGGGTCATCGCGGTCACCGTTTTGTCACTGGCCACCTATGATTTTTGGGATGAGTGCGTTCGCAAACGCCGCTAGTGGACTGCCTCTCTCAAATTGATGGGTATCGCAATTTGTTTCAACCCTTAAACCTGACGCTTCCCGGGCTTGCCCCGGGATCCAGAGCAACGGGTGGCAAACCATCGAAAGGGCGAGAAGCGTGGCCCTGGACCCCGGCTCTGCGTTTGCTCGCTGCAGCTCCCAAACTTGTCGCGGGAGCCGGTGGGTGCCATACATAAATCATACTCAGTCCTCGCGTAGCTCGCGAAACCCTGCATATAAAGTGGTGCAGCCCACTAGTGGACTGCCTCGTCAGTTCGTGAGGCGCGGCGAAACTTCTGATTGACGATTATATCGTCAAGAAATGCCTTCATGACGTGTTCGCGAATTTATGATTCCGGGTACTAGAGCCACCAGCGTTTTCGCTCCAACAAGTAACACTGCCGCCCAACTTCACCGCCTTCTAACATTGATTTTATCAATAGTTATCTCTTGATAAACTCGTTTTTATTTAACACACCATGTCTCTATGCTGGTTTGAACTGACCAGCATACCTACAAAGACATGCGCACATGACAGCCTCGCCTCATCAAACCGGCCCCCTTAGCGGCATCAGGGTTCTTGATCTCAGCCGTATTCTGGCCGGTCCCTCGCTGACCCAGAATCTGGGTGATATGGGAGCCGATGTGATAAAGGTTGAGCGCCCCGGCAGTGGCGATGATACCCGCAAATGGGGACCGCCCGATATAGAGGCAACCCATCCCTCACTTGAGGGATGGTCGAGCTATTACCTGTGCGCCAATCGCAACAAGCGCTCGGTGGCAATTGATCTCTCCAAGCCGCAAGGACAAGAACTTGTCGCAAAGCTTGCCGCCAAAGCAGATATTCTGGTGGAAAATTACAAAGTCGGCGGGTTGCGCAAATACCATCTCGATTACCCCTCTCTGTCAGCGGACAATCCGCGCTTGATCTATTGCTCGATCACCGGCTTTGGCCAGACCGGGCCCCTCGCCCCCCGCCCCGGCTATGATGCAATGATCCAGGCCATGGGCGGCATTATGAGCATCACCGGCTCACCACAAGGCGCTCCCATGAAGGTCGGCGTTGGCATTGCCGATCTCATGTGCGGCATGTATGCAGGGCAAGCCGTTCTCGCCGCCCTGCACCACCGCCATCAAACGCAAGAAGGTCAGCATATTGATGTCAGCCTCTATGACACCCAGCTTGCCTGGCTGGTCAATGAGGGCATGAATTACCTGATCTCCAACGAGGTGCCCGCGCGGCGCGGCACCGCTCATCCCAACATCGTGCCCTATCAGACCTTTGCCACCAGCGATGGTCATTTCATGCTGGCGGTTGGCAATGATCGCCAGTTTGAACATTTTTGCACCTGCGCGGGGGCTGACCATCTCGCCCAAGATGAAAAATTTGCCACCAATCCGGCCCGTGTCACGCATCGCCAGGAGCTGGTGGCGCTGATCGAGAAGCTGACTTCCCAGCACAGCAGTCAGTACTGGTTGAGCGAGCTGCAACAATGCGGCGTTCCCTGCGGGCCATTGCATAATATCAAGGAGAGCCTTGAACATGAGCATACAATCGCGCGCGGCATGGTCATCAAGATGAACCATCAGATGATCGCCAAAGAGGTAAAACTCATTGCCAATCCTTTGAAATTTGAAAAAACCCCGGTCAGCTATCGCATCTTTCCGCCAAGGCGCGGCGAGCATACCAGAGAAATTCTAGGCGAGGAACTGGGGCTTGATGACCAACAAATAGATCAGCTCAACACCCGCAAAATCATCGAAATAGCACCCACCAACGAGGAGCCAGAAACATGTTCGCATTGAACGAGCAACAGTTGAAGATCAAGCTGGCCGCGCAAGAACTGGCGCAAAGCGCCTTCGCGCCACACGCCGCGCATATCGATAAAACGGAAGAATATCCCTGGCACAATGTCAAAACGCTCACGCAAAACGGTTATATGGGCATGACCATTGCCAAACAATATGGCGGCCAGGGCTATTCCTATCTGGAGGCGGTGCTGGTGGTGGAAGAAATCGCCAAGGTCTGCGGCGTCACCGCGAGGATCGTCGTCGAGGGCAATATGGGTGCGCTGGGTGCCATCATGAAATATGGCAGCGAAAAACAAAAACAGCTGGCCGCCGAACTCGTGCTGGCGGGAGACAAGCCAGCTATTTGCATCACCGAGCCAAATGCCGGCTCGGCAGCTACCCAGATGACCACGCGCGCCGACAAAAGGGGCGATAAATGGATCTTGAACGGCACCAAGCACTGGATCACCGGCGGCGGCGTCTCCAAGCTGTATTTCATTTTCGCCCGCGCCTTTGACGAACATGGCAGTGAGCTGGGGATCGGCGGTTTTATGGCTGTACGCGACCCAAATACTGACACCCCCAACGGTCTCATAATCGGCATAAGGGAACCCGCCATGGGATTGCGCGCCCTCCCCGAGACACAGGTGCATTTCAAGGATCTGGAGATCGGTGATGATATGCTGGTTACACCTCCCAAAGGACTAAAGCACGGCTTTGCCGGCTTGATGAACGCCTATAATGGTCAGCGCGTTGGAGCGGGCACCGTCGCTCTTGGCATTGCGACAGGGGCCTATGAGCTGGCGCTTGAATATGCTAAAACACGAGAACAGTTCGAGCGACCGATCTGCGAGTTTCAGGGCTTGCAATGGATGATGGGCGATATGGCTACCGCGCTCGATGCGGCAAGGCTGATGATCTGGCGTGCTGCCGCTTCGGTTGGGGACGCCGGCTTTCCCGATATTGCCATGGCCGCGCAAGCCAAGATTTTGGCATCTGAAACCGCCATTAAAGTCAGCAATGACGCCCTGCAAATATTTGGTGCCGCTGGCTATTCGCGCAATAATCCGCTGGAACGTATGGTGCGCGATGCGCGCATGTTCACGATCGGCGGCGGCACAGCGCAGATCTTGAAAACCGTATTGGCAACGCAATTGTTTGGACGCAAATTCCCCCAGACCCGAGACGGGTACACGAATAAATAGCCCCGTCACGACGACCTTGAGCCCTTATCGCAAGGGCTTTGACATAAAAAGAGCAACCACATGACCCTCACCACCGTTGATATCATCGCACAAAGGCTGTTTGCGGCGGGCTGCCGTCATGCGTTTGGCATCCCGGTCGGCGAAGTGCTGGCCATGATGGAAGCGCTGGACCGGGCGGGCATCAGCTTCACCCTCACAAAGCACGAGAACGCCGCTGGTTTTATGGCCGAGGGCACCCATCACGCCAATGGCGCGCCGGGCATTTTGCTGGCCACCGTTGGCCCCGGCATCGCCAACGCCTTCAATGTGATCGCCAATGCCCAGCAGGATCGCGTGCCATTGATCATCCTGTCAGGCTGCATTGATGAGGATGTACAGCTGTCATTCAGCCATCAGATTTTCGATCATAAAGCCGTCATGGCTCCCATCACCAAGGCGGTGTTCACCGCCTCAAAGGGAGCCAGCGATCTAATGATCGACAAAGCGCTGGCCATTGCCACCGATGGTCGGGCCGGACCGGTTTATATCGACATCCCTATCCGCGTGGCAACCAGTGCTCACCCCCCCGCCAATGCGAAATTACGCAAACCACTCGCCCCTGTCGCCCCGGCACAATCCCCCCAGTTGCAACAAGCCCGCGCCAAACTTGCCGCCAGCCAGAAACCCATCATGATTGCCGGTCTTGATGTTTTATATGATGACGGCACGACCCAGGAACTCAAACGGTTTGTCGAGCATTTCCAGGTCCCGCTCCTTACCACCTACAAGGCCAAGGGCATCTTGCCGGAACATCATGCTCTGGCGCTTGGCGGGCACGGCCTGTCGCCTCGCTCTGATAAAACCGCCCTGCCGCTGCTTGCCAGCGCCGATCTGGTGCTGGCTATTGGCTATGATCCCATCGAAATGCGCGCGGGCTGGATCAATCCCTGGGACCCGGCCAAGGCCATTGAAATCTGCCTGATCGACAATACCCACTATGTCCATCACGCCGATCTGTCATTCACCTGCTCGATAAAACAAGGGCTCATGGCCTTGCGCGATGGCCTGCCCCCCAACGAGGCGACCTGGCCAAACGGAGACATCGCACAGGCCCGGCAACAATTGATCAACAGCTTTAGTTCTAAAGAACAATGGGGTCCCGCCAGCATCATTGAAACTGTGCGCCGCATGGTCCCGACAAACACCATCGCCACCGCCGATACCGGTGCCCACCGGATTTTGTTGTCACAAATCTGGCAATGCCATGAACCGCGCTCCTTGCTGCAATCAACCGGCCTTTGCACCATGGGCTGCGCGCTGCCGCTCGCCATGGGCTATAAGCTCGCAAAACCAGACGCGCCGATGATTGTCTTCACGGGGGATGCGGGCCTCGAAATGGTGCTGGGGGAGCTGGCAACTGTGCGCGATCTCTCCTTGCCCCTTGTCATTGTGGTTTTTGTCGATGCCTCTCTTGCGCTGATTGAATTGAAACAAAGAGCTATGCAGCGTCAAAATCTGGGGGTTGATTTTGGCAAAACCGACTTTGCAAAAGTCGCCAATGCCATGGGCGACAATGGGGTGCTGGCGTCGAACATGACCGATATTGAAGAGGAGCTGCAAAAGGCTTTTGACCAAGATCTCTTCACCATTATCGCCACCCCCATCGGCCGCAAGGCATATGATGGTAAGCTATGATCACTACAACCAGTCTAAATGAGTACCCGTAACAATGTCCATCCGCATGATCCGCACTTTTGTACAAATTGCCAAACATGGCAGCTTTACGAAAGCGGCCAGGCATCTGGCCATGACCCAGTCGACGGTCAGCTTGCAGATGAAATCACTGGAGGAAAAACTGCGGGTCAAGCTGTTTGATCGCTCGAAGCGCCGCCCGACGCTCAATGCCAAAGGGCGCACCTTTCTAAAACAAGCCATTCAGCTCATCGATCTTTATGAAGAGATGGTCGCTGATATCTCCAATGATGGGGAATTGGTTGGCGCCTTGCATATTGGGGCCGTCAATACCATCATGTCCGGCATACTGCCCGGTGCCCTGCTGGCTCTTTGCACCCAGCACCCCGGCCTTGAAACCCATATCACCAGCGGCCTGTCGCAAAATCTTATGTATCAGGTCAATACAGGCGAGATTGATGCGGCGCTGGTCAGCACGCCACCGTTCAGACTTGAGGACAATTTAAACTGGTCAACCATCTGCTGCGAGCCATTGGTGCTGATTGCACCGCTCTCCAGCAAGCTGGCCAGTGAGCGGGCGTTTTTGAAAAACTATCCGTTTATTCGCTTTGACCGTCAGGCCTGGGCTGGACATCTTATTGATAAGGAGCTGCGACGCCGCAAGATTGAGGTGCGTGACGTGATGAAACTGGATTCCCTTGAGACCATTTCCTTGATGGTGGCGCGCGGGCTCGGCGTCTCGATTGTTCCCCAGCGCTTGATCGAGCAGCCATTTCCAGCGCCCCTCAAACTCATCCCCTTTGGCAACAAGCCGACCTATCGCCAAATTGGCATCATCACACGCTCCAATTCCAGTTGCAGCGCCCTCACTGATGCCCTCAACGAAGCCCTGACCGACGCTATTCACAAGAGATGAGCAGGCCACAAGACATCAGCGGGTCACAAAGCATCAGCGCACAAAAACAACTCAAGACAATAGCCAGCCCCCATCCATATCAATGGTCGTCCCCGTCACAAAATCATTTTCGACTTGAAAAATGATCGCCTTGGCAACCTCGTCAGGGGTTCCCGCGCGCGGTATGATATTTGCCTGGGTCAGCTTTTGATATCGTTGCACCCGCTCCTCGCCAGACAAAGCAAGCATCGGGGTATCAATGGTGCCCGGCGACACCACATTGATCCGCCTTGGCGCGATTTCTGGAGCAATCGCCCGCACAAATGCCTCGACAGCCCCGCCAACCGATCCCAAAGCGACCTGCCCCGGTCTGGTTCTGCGCGCCGGCGCGCCGCTGACCAACACGATGGCGCCATCCGGGCCAAGATGGGGTGCCCCAAATCGCACCACATTGGCATAGCCCCACAATTTATCAAAAGAGGCCTGATAGGCGTCCATGTCCATGTCCAAAAAAGGTCCAAAGGCGCGACTACCCCCGGTCGCAGAGCTGATCAGGATGTCGAAGGGAGCACAAGAGCCAAACAGAGCCGCCATCGCCTGTTGATCGCGCACATCGCAGGATTTGACAGTAATTCCCGAGGGCAGTTCGCCAGCTTTTTCGGGGCTTCTGCTAATGGCAATCACTTGCGCCCCCATCAATGCCAACTGCTTGGCGGTTGCCAGACCAATGCCTGAAGTGCCACCAAATATAATCGCTTTTTTTCCTGCAACATCCATAGCGCCAAGACCTCTTGTTATTTGATTTATATGTAGAATTCATCCGCGCAAAAATTCATCTTCACGCATGATAAGGCTTCAAAGCAACCAAGAATATAGCTGTTGATCGCCCGCCTTGCAACGACATGGCAAGCAGGAAAAGCGACACGTAAACGGGCGACTCTATTCCGTCAAAGCCTTGGCTTCAGGTTCTTGGCATTGGCATTGGCATTGGCATTGGCAACAAAAATCTGATGCAGCCAGTCCTAACTGGCAAAACCGGCAAACATCTATTGCCGCTCTTCGAGCGGTCGCCATTCTTGCGGGTCGGTAATGGCGTACAAAGTGTCCTCATCGAATTTTCCAGTGACCGTCAGACCACGGCTTTTTTGATAGGCGGCAAGCGGGCTGGTGCCTTCGTCTTCCGCGCCCAGCTGGCGCGTTGTGGCTTGTTGTGTGAAGCCCAGATCGTCAAGCAGCTCTTTGAGATCCTGTTTTTGCTGTTTTGCATCATTGTCAAACAGGCCTCGAACGCGTCTTCCATTGCGTCCAGATCAACATCGGTTTGCAGTTCAACATTTTCAGCGGCAAAACCGATTTCCTTGAGCTTGTTGGCGACGCCCGTGGCATCACTGACGGCATTATTGAGGGGATTGCCAATCAAGGGATATTTGTCGATACCAATAATCAGGGCGCATTCACCAGCACTGATGGTGCGAGAAGTAATTGTCACCAAGAAAACAGAACAAAACAAAATTAAAAATAGACGTGTCCGCATCAATACCCCCTGTTTAATATCGAGCTTTCTATATTGAAACTTCTAGTATAGGCTCGATCTACTGCTGGTCACTAGAAAAATGTTTTATTCTTTTTTGTATTCTGGAGGTTGGGGCATGGATCGCGTTACCGAATTGTGTGAACAGGCAATCGGCAAAAACGAAGATGACGACTATATTCTAAGGCCTGCAGCGCATGCCGAAACTCTTGAAAAATCTGGCAATGCACGCCTGCTCGTCAATGTGTTACGCACCCCCGATTTACAAACAACCGTTGAGGATTATACCAGCAATGACAAGCTGGCCGTGCGCGCTCAAGGCCGATATAAATTCCTTGCAAAAACAGCGATCTGGCTGGTTTTTCTGGCCGTTATAACCGCCGCCATCGCCGCCACCCTGCCTCTTGACAGCATGTTCGGCATCAATGGGGCCCAGCACCAGGCGCGGCTGATCGCCATCTTGTTCTTGTTTCTGGCCCTGCTGGGAGCCTTTGGCATCTTGTTCTGGCTGGAGACACGCAAGCCCTATGTGCGCTGGCATGAAGCGCGCGGGCGTCCCGGGCTGGCGGGTTGGGTGCGGCCTTGCAATATAAAATGGACTTGACGCCCTACAGTTGCCTCTCGCCCTAACCGCGCATGCTGGCCAGCGCGGTTTTGGTTTCGTGGTAATAAAAGGGGGCCAGTACCAAGGCATAAACCAGCGCGCCAATTGTCACGCTGGCCACCAACCCTATGATCGTCATGGGAAACGGCAGCAGTTTAATCACCAGCACCATGGCCAGACAAGCGCCAATGATACGACCATAATGCACCCATAAAATATGAAAGCCCCCCGCTTTCACGGCATAGGTGAAACTGGCTACAACACCGATAAACACGCCTATCGTAGCACCAGCGACAGCGCCAAGCAGTCCATAATTCATCAAGCCAAGCGCGCAAAATATCAGCACACTCATAGCTTCAATCGAGTCGATTTTCAAAAATTTCCTGGTATTGTCATCGAGCAGGAAAATCTGGTCGGGATAATGAGCGCGAAAATAGCGCAAGCAGCCCGCCAAGACGGCAATCGGCAACAAAGCAATCGTCACCTCCTGAAAGCGAATATCAATCACCGTTTTCACCAATAGTTCATTGATCGCCCAGATCCCGGCAAGCGTTGGCGCAAGCACGCCAAACAGCATGGCACCGTTCATGGATAATTGCTCCATGGCACCGATGCGCGACCCCTCTTTCATTTTCTTGACAGCAAGAGGAAAAGCGGCGGCATTGACGAGATTGGCGGTGAAGGCGGCGCTGCGACGCCCCAGCCCCCAGGGCACCGACATCAGACCCACCGCCGCCAGATCCAACCCGTATTTGACAATGAAGCGGATGCCATGATCGGAGAACCAGGCCAGCCAGGCGGCCAGCATGATCGGCCCCCCATAACCGATCGCCCCCTTGATCATCTCACGATTGGGATTGGTAATCTTCAAGCTGTAGCCAGCACGCGGCAGCACGACGACGATCGAGACCAATTGCGCCAGCGCATAGCCGCTGATCACCGCCGCAGGCGTGGCTTCAAAATTCATCATGAACAACAATCCAAGCACAAAGCCCAGCACCGGGCCGATCACCTGCAACAAGGTATAATTGCCGAACTGCTCATCGGCGCGCACCCGGTCCGCATAATGCAAATTAACCGAACGAGTGACAAAGAACAAAAGCGTCGCCCCCACCATCAAGGCGGAGGGCTTAATATCAAGAACCACATATAGCAAGATGAGCGCTACGAGCATTGAAACCAGCCCCGCCACCGCCAGCATGGTGGCCTCGGTATTGTAGAACTGGCGCCGCTTGGCCGCATCGCTGGCGTCTGGAATATGCCGGACGGCATACAGCGTAAAACCTGACAAGGTGATGGCAAAGGCCAGCTCGTGGGTCACCGTTACCAGCATCAACACGCCAAATTCGGCTGGCGACAGCCAATGGGTCCAGACAATCACTGACAAAAATTGCGTCAAGGGCCCCAGAAACTGCGCGGGAAGATAGAGTATGGTATGCCGTAAAAGCATGTCGGGCAGGCCCACCTTGAAAATATCTATGTTTACACTTTTTTGAGCAACAACAAACCCTCCCTTGCAAAGATCAAGCCAAGGGCGTGGGGCCGAGCCGCCCGGCACAGACCGTCAGAACAAGGGAAACTGGTGTGCGCGCAAAAAGCTCTGAATAATTCTGGGTTAACGGGGTTTGCCCACTTGCATCATACTGCTCAATATGCCATAAGGGCCTTCGTCGCAAATCATATTGCGGCGAAACTTCCAATACTGTCCCATATGAGCCTTTTGGCTACCGGACAAATACGGAGCGCGGGCGTAGCTCAGGGGTAGAGCGAAACCTTGCCAAGGTTTAGGTCGTGAGTTCGAATCTCATCGCCCGCTCCAAGATTTCCGATTGAAATGTGATATAGAACAAGGCCTTAGAGCCGACTGCCTGCAATTGGAAATTGCAGTTTGCTGCTGTGGTTGAGGTCAAGGTTTGCATTAGGGTTCCCACCTCAAGGAAAACTCACTTTACGACCTAAGTCATTGCAATGCTGGAATAAATTTTATTTTTACTCCTTCCCGGGACCAAACTCGAATATGATCTTGAATTTCACTGGTCATATTTTACGCAAGACCGACCAAGCGCCTGCCAGTTATTTCTTGCCTCCCCGATCACCAGACCTTCGCTCATAAAGTACCTTGATTTGATCGACAGCGATGGCGAGGGAGGCTTCATCAAGGTCGCGGGCAATCGCCTGTAGCTGCGACAACAGTTTTTCCTTCTAAAGCTCGTTTGCGGTTCGCCAAAATCAAAGAAGTTGCGTATTGGCACCTCCAGCCGGTCACTAAGCCTATCCAGCGTCTCGAAATTTGGCAGGCTTACGCCGCGCTCAAGATTTGACACCGCATCCACTGACCGATCAATCAGTTCTGCCAGTCGGTCCTGCGTTAACCCTTTTTGTTTTCTTATCGCTTTGGTCCGCAGACCCAGCCTCTCCTTAGTATTCATACCCGGAGTATGATCCAAGAAAATATTGTGGACACCGATTTCTAGGTGTTGAAATGGATAAATATCGTATTTTTAATACGTTTTTCCGGTGAATATCGCATCGACTATCTGACAGAAACCGACGAGATGATTTCTCTTTTCAGCAGTCAGCTACATAAGGGTCGTCAGTATGCACCGATGTCAACGCCGGAGTAAAAATGCACCGGCGAGGCGGAGTAAAAGTGCACCACTTGTAGCGTTTGTAACATTGACATTGTGAGGTTGTGCATGGGGCGTGGGATGGCGTTGTGCGTAAGGAGCCCTACGGGCGACTGGAGT
>JAJRRW010000043.1 GCA_024279115.1 Alphaproteobacteria bacterium | reverse complement strand
TGGAGGCCGAGGGCCAGACCAGCGGCGATGCTTTGCTGGTGTTTCGCGATTTGTCCGGCAGTCTTCGCAAGGAAGTCAAAATGCTCGACGAGCAAGAGACGCTCAAAAACAAGATCAAAATCATGCAATCCTTGTTCAACGCGCTGCCCATGCCCGTCTGGTTTCGTGATCAGCATAAAAAACTCACCTGGGTCAATGCCAACTATGCCAAGGCAGTCGATGCCAGCGCTCCCAGCGAGGTCTATGAAAAACAGATCGAATTGCTGGAACAGCGCCAGATAAGAGCGGTCAATCAAGAACTCTCGCAGAACAGCATTTTTCGCAAACGCATGCACACCATCATTGGCGGCGAGCGTCAGGCCTTTGAAACCATCGCCGTGCCCATGGGCAAAGAACGCGGCTCCATCGCCATTGATGTGGCCGCCCAGGAAACCGCCCAGGGCACGCTGGACCGTCATATCGCCGCCCAGAACCGAACCCTTGACCGGGTCAGCGCTGCCGTTGCCTTCTTTGACGCAGATCAGCGTTTGACCTTTTTCAACAAGGCCTATAGCGATTTGTGCGAGCTCGACGAGAACTGGCTCAACAGCCACCCCAAGGACGGGGAAATCCTCGATCGGTTGCGCGCCACCCGGCTGCTTCCCGAACAGGTCGACTATAGCAACTGGAAACGGGACTGGCTGTCGATCTACAATCTTGATGAAATGCTCGAAGACAAGTGGTTTTTGCCCGACGGGCGCGCCGTGCATGTGGTGGTGGACAAAAGCCCTGATGGCGGCGTCATCTATATGTTTGACAATCTCACCGAAAGCATTGATCTGCAAAGCTCGTTCAACGAGTTGACCCATGTGCAGCGCGAAACCCTTGATGCTTTACGTGAAGGGGTCGCCGTGTTCGCCACCAATGGCCGCTTGAAACTCTATAACACCGCCTTCATGCGTATCTGGGGGCTTGATGACAAAGACCTTGCCGACAAGCCCCATATTGAGCAGGTCATTCATTTGTGCCGGCCGCTTTATGACAGTGACGAAGACTGGGATGCGTTTCGCCGCTCGGTCACCGATATTGATGATGAACGCTCAACCTTCGAGGGCCGTTTTGAGCGCCTCAACAAGACCGTACTGGCCTTTGCCAGCTTCCCGTTGCCAGATGGCGCTACTTTGCTGACCTTTGTTGATATTACCGACGAGGAGCGCGCCGAACAGGCCCTGCTGGAGAAAAACAAGGCGCTGCAAGCCGCTGACCGCTTGAAAAACGACTTTATTTCCAATGTGTCCTATGAATTGCGCACACCGCTCACCACCATTATGGGGTTTGGCGAGCTGCTTGGCACGGAACAGATGGGCAAGCTCAACAAACAGCAACGCGAGTATTTAAGCAATATTACCGCTTCAAGCTCCAAGCTCGAGTCCATTATCAGCAATATTCTGGATCTGGTGACCATTGATGCTGGCACCTTTGAGTTGACCCTGGCGCCCGTCAAAATCAGTGAAATTCTCAAAGCGGCCAGACTAGGGATCAGAGACAAGCTGAAAAAATCCGAGCTGACCCTCGATATTAGTATTGATGGCGATCTCGACCATATGACGGCGGACGGGCAGCGGGTTATTCAGGTTCTTTACAATCTGTTGCAAAATGCCATCGGCTTCACCGAGCCCGGCAAGCAAATCTCGCTGCGCGTTGAAGAACAAGGCTCCATGATTGCCTTTACAATCGAAGACGAAGGCTGCGGCATCCCTGAAGACATCCGCAACACGGTATTCGAGCGTTTTGAAAGCTGCTCGCTTGGCTCCAAACATCGCGGTGTCGGGCTGGGGCTTTCCATCGTCACCAGCATTGTCTAATTGCATGGCGGTGATGTGGAGTTGCTCTCACGCGAAGGGGTCGGTACAAAGATCACCGTGCGCTTCCCCAAAGAGGGAAAACAGGACATGGTGGAAGCTGCGGAATAGGACCTCACCTGCCAAATAAAAAACGCCCCCTTGCTTTACGGGGTCACATCTTGGGATTTATATGACCCTGCAATCAAAACAAAGGCCCGTACAGTTGAACCTGCCGGACCTTGACCTGCCAGCCCTTGACCGGTTTGCCGCCGCTCTGTTGCCTTTGTTGCGCGCTGGTGATTTTATCGCCCTTGCAGGTGAGCTTGGCAGCGGCAAAACGGCCTTTGCCCGCGCCCTTATTTCGCGCCTGCTGCCAGCAGAAACAAGCGAAGAGATCCCCTCCCCAAGCTTTGCCATCCTGCAAACCTATGACACCCCCCGCATGCCGGTTTATCATTTCGACTTTTACCGCCTTTCAGGGGTTGATGAAGCGGTTGAACTGGGACTTGATGAGGCGCTCAATAATGGTCTGGTGCTGGCCGAATGGCCCGACCGGCTCGAAAATGAGCTGCCAGCTGATCGTCTGGAAGTACATTTTAGCGAGGCCAATGATCTTGATCTGCGCCATTTGCGCATTGTCGCGATCGGCGCATTTGCCCCCCGCCTGCAACGCTATATCGACATTGACCGGTTTTTGTTTGAGGCGGGCTGGAACAGGGCCTGGCGGCAATTTGCCCAGGGCGATGCCTCCACCAGAACCTATACAAGACTGTCAAAAACCAACGACAAAGCCTTGTTGATGGATGCCCCGCGCCACCCCGATGGCCCACCGATCCGCGACAACAGGCCCTATAGCAGTTTTGCGCATCTGGCCGAGGATGTGAGGCCCTTTGTGGCCATTGCCAGGGCCTTGAAGGCCGAGGGCTACAGCTCTCCCGACATTTTGGCCAGTGATCTGGACAAGGACTTGCTGCTGCTCGAAGATTTTGGCGATCGGCAATTTGGCGACCTGCTCAACAGATCCCATGAAAAGGGCGGTGCCCATGCCATGGCCCCGCTCTATCGCGCCGCCACCCGCCTGCTCGCCGATCTGTCACACAAAACACCAGCCCCGAGCCTGCCTTTGCCCGATGGCTCTGAGTATAAATTGCCGTTCTATAATCTGGAAGCTTATGGCATCGAGCTTGAATTATTGCTCGACTGGTTCTGGCCCGCCACCAAAAACAAGGAGGCTCCAGTTGAGCTGCGCGCGCAATTTATGGCGCTTTGGCAAACGGCGCTGATGCCGGTGCTGGCGCAATCCAATAACTGGGTTTTGCGCGATGTTCACTCTCCCAATCTGATGTGGCTGGAAGAGCGGAGCGGCCATCAACAAGTTGGCCTGATTGATTTTCAAGATGCCCAGCGCGGGCATGCCGCCTATGATCTTGTGTCTTTGTTGCAAGATGCGCGCATTGATGTACCGGCCGAACTTGAGCAAGTTTGTCTCGATCTTTATATCTCGCTTGTCAAACAACAAAACCCCGGTTTTGATGAGGCTGAATTCCTGGCCAGCTATGCCGTGCTGGGGGCCCAGCGCAACACCAAGATCCTTGGTATTTTCATCCGCCTTGCCAAACGCGACCACAAGCCCTCTTATCTTGCTCACGTGCCACGCGTCGCGGGCTATCTGACGCGAAATCTTGAGCATGCCGCCCTCAAAGATCTCAAAAGCTGGTACGATCAGCATGTGCCCCTCGAACAGCGCGCTGATCCCCTAAGGAGCAAGAGCTGAAGATGGCCTTCCAACCAATAATCACCGCCATGACCCTGGCGGCGGGGTTCGGCAAGCGGATGCGCCCCTTGACCAATGATCGCCCCAAACCGATGGTGGAGCTTGCCGGTCGGCCGATGATTGATCATGTGCTGGCGCGTCTCGCCAGCGCTGGCATCAAGCGCACCATTGTCAATCTGCACTATCAGGCCGATGTGCTGGAAAACCATCTCGCCAAGCGTGCGCAAAAACCAGCAATCCTGTTTTCCAATGAGCGCGACGAAATTCTTGATACGGGCGGCGGCATCAAACGCGCCTTGTCGCTGATCGGCGAGCAGCCGTTTGTGTTGCATAATTCAGATAGCGTGTGGATTGAACAAGCAACCAATAATCTGACGGCTCTTTTGGCGCGCTATGACCCCGATAAAATGGATGCCCTGTTACTGATGGCCCCGGTCAAGACCAGCCTTGGCTATGATGGCGCGGGGGATTTCTTCATCGAGCCGGATGGCCGCTTGCGCCGCCGCGCCCAAAAAGAGACCAGCCCCAACGTCTTTATCGGCGTTTCCATCCTGCATCCACGCTTGTTCAATGACAGCCCGCAAGGGCCGTTTTCCATCAATCTGTTATGGGATCGCGCCATTGCCCGGGGCCGGGTCTATGGTATTCCCTTTGAGGGGCAATGGATGCATATCGGCACGCCGCAAGCCTTGAACGACGCGCAAAAGGTGCTCCAAAATGTCCGCAAATAAATCCCAAGGCACCCTGTACACGATCCCGCAGACCAAACCGTTTCTAAAACATCTCGCCAAAGCGGTGCTTGCGGGGGAGCTGCCGCGAGCGGGGGGGCAAAAACCGTCTCCTCTGGCGCTTACCAAATATGAAATCCTGTTACCCTCAAGACGCGCTTGCCGCGCCCTCACCGAATGTTTTATCGAGCTGTCTGGTGCCACCAGCGTCTTGCTGCCCAAAATCCGCCCCCTGGGCGATGTGGATGAGGTGCTGGCGCTGATCTCCCCCGCCTCTCCCTTGGCGCAAAACCCGCAGGATCTGCGCCCCGTGGTGCCAGAGCTGGAGCGCCGCTTGCTGCTCACCGAATTTGTGCGCTCCTGGTCCGAAAGCATGCGCGCGGCCGCCATTGAAGATGAAGACAGCGTGTTTCCAGTATCCAATCTGGCGCAGGCCACCGCTCTGGCGCGCGAGCTGATGGAGCTGATGGATGAGGCAGAACTTGAAGGGGCTGATCTTGGCAAAGTGCACGATCTGGGCGGCGACTTTTCCGAGCACTGGGATCTGACCGTGCGGTTTCTCAAGATCATCACCGAGCAATGGCCAAACGTCATGCGCGAAAAAAACCAGATGACGGCGGTGGCGCGGCGCGACTTGCTGATCCGTGCCGAAGCAACCCGCCTCAATATTGCCCCCCCCGATCACCCGATCATACTGGCGGGAGAAGTGGGCGGTGTTGCCGCCACCGCCGATTTGATGGAAGCGATTGCCCGGGCGCCCCAAGGAGCGGTGGTGCTTCCAGGCCTTGATCGATTGCTCGATGCCCCCAGCTGGGATGAAATCGTTCCCGATCATCCAGAACATCCCCAATATGGTCTCAAACAGTTTATGGACCGCTTCGCTCTGTCAACACGCCAGGTGCCAGAAGTTGGTGGCTGCGCGGCCGATGACAATGAACTGGCCCGCCTCAAACTGATCAGCGAAACCATGCGCCCGGCCCGCACCACCCATCAATGGCGCAGCTTGTTCGACATACAAAGCGATAGCACGCGCCAGCTGGCCACCGCGCTTGACCATTTCACCTTGATTGAAACCGCCACCGAGCAAGAAGAAGCCGAGGTGATTGCGCTCATTTTACGTGAAGCGCTGGAGACGCCAGAACAAACGGCTGCCCTTGTGACACCGGACCGGCGGCTGGCCCGGCGGGTTTTTGCGCGCATGGAAAAATGGGGCCTGCTGATAGATGATTCTGGCGGCGAACCCTTGCCGCGCACCAGAGCGGGTGCCTTTTCCGACCTGGTTATCGAAACGCTTAGCAATGATTTTTCGCCCTCCAGCCTGCTGGCTCTCTTAAAACATCCGCTGACCCGCATGAACAGGCCAGTGGGGGAAATGCGCAAGGCGGCCCGCGCGCTGGAATTGTTCGCGCTGCGTCAACACCGGCTCGAAAGCGGCCTGTTTTCCATCAAGCGCAATTTGCAACGTGCCCGCTACCGCCTGGAAAACAATGGCGAGCGTCATCCCGTCATCCGGCGCTTGCGCGAAGAAGACCTGCTGGCCGCCGAACAATTGCTGGATGATCTGGAGCAGGTTTTTGAAGAGCTGATCAATGCCTTTCGCCGCCATGACAAACTTGGCCTCAAACAGTTCGCGCAAATGCATAAAGACCTGCTTGTCAAAATTGCCGCCCGCCCCCCGCAAGAAGAAAACAACGAAGCGGGAAAGAGGGACAAAGCTGCCCAGGCAGATTTGTTTGACACTGCCCCTCTTGAACCTGTCTCCCCCGAGCCTGCTACACTGGGCGATCCTGCCAGCCAGTCTGAGGCCAGCCCATTATGGGCCAAAGAAGCGGGAGAGGCTCTTAGTGATTTTTTTAAGGACCTGCTGGAACAGGTGCATCCGGCGCAAACCACGGCCCGCGAATATGCGGGGCTTTATCACAGCTTGATGGCCGATCAGGTGGTGCGCAATCGCCTGCCGGTGCATCCACGCCTGTCCATGTGGGGCCCGATGGAAGCGCGCTTGCTATCGGCCGATATTGTTATTCTTGGTGCCTTGAACGAAGGCAGCTGGCCGCAACCAGCCGATGCCGATGCCTGGCTGTCTCGTCCCATGCGCGCAGAAGTCGGGCTGCCCTCCCCCGAGCGGCGCATCGGGCGCTCGGCCCATGACATGTCGCAAGTGCTGGGGGCCAACAAGGCCTATCTTACCAGAGCCACCAAAATTGACGGCGTGCCATCCGTTCCCTCGCGCTGGCTGTTGCGTATGCGGGCCCTTGGCGAAGGGGCCGGACTAAGCGAAAAACTGCGGCCCGATGCCAGGGAGCAATGGCTGCAACTGGCCCGCGACCGGGACAGGCTGAATACATCTGATAAAATCCAGCGCCCCAATCCAACGCCGCCGCTTGCCAGCCGTCCGCGCCGTCTTGCCGTGACACGCATCGAGCAATGGATCACCAATCCCTACGCGATCTATGCCCGCCATATTTTGAAGCTTGACCCCCTGCCCGATCTTGGCCGCGAGCCAGATGCAGCCATGCGCGGTCAGATCATCCATAGCGCCTTGCATGAGTTTTCAAAACTGCATGAGCTGGAGCTGCCTGACGACAGCGCGCAGGTGCTGGAGCAGATCGGACATGAGGCCATGGACAGGCTGGGGGACCATGCCCGCATCATGGCGTTCTGGAAACCCCAATTTGCCCGCTTTTCACAATGGTTTGGCGACACCGAACCCGGGCGCCGGGAGCAGCTTGTCCGCCATCTGCCCGAACAGGAAGGGCGCATGAGTTTTGACAGCGAGGGGGGAGGTGGTCTGTTCACGCTAACGGCGCGCGCTGACCGCATTGATCTGCAAAAAGATGGCAGCCTGATCATCTATGACTATAAATCCAGCGTCAAAAATGCTGGTGATGTACGGGCCATGAAATCTCCGCAACTGCCTCTGGAAGCGGCCATCGCAGCGGCCGGCGGCTTTGGCGATCTTGGCGAGTTGGCGACCAAAGATCTTATTTTCATTGCCGCAACAGGGCGCGAAGAGCGCGGTCAGCAGACCTCATGCATCAACAAGGATTTTAGCGCCCTGGAATTGACCGATGCCGCCCTTGCCGGTCTTAAAATGCTGGTGGCTCAATATGACGTGCAAGAAATCGGCTATCCCGCGCTGCGCCGCTCCGGTTTTTCTTACACCTATGATGATTTCGAACATTTGGCGCGGGTCAAGGAATGGGCGGTGGAAGATGATGGATAAGAAAATTCAAACCGTACAAGAAGCCGTGGCGGAAACAACCCGGAGACAGGCACAAGCAGCAGAACCCTATGGCTCGCGCTGGGTCAGCGCCAATGCGGGCACCGGCAAGACCCATGTGCTGGTGCAGCGCGTTTTGCGCCTGTTGCTGGCCGGTGCCAAAGCCGACACCATTTTGTGCCTTACCTACACCAACGCCGCCGCCGCCGAGATGGAAAACCGTCTGTTTGAGCGCCTCTCCACCTGGGCCGTGATGAGCCAACAAGAATTGCAACAAACGGTCTCGACCTTGTTGGCCAAACAGCCCGATGAAGCGGAGTTGAAACTGGCTCGCACCTTGTTTGCAACGACGCTGGAGACGGCGGGGGGACTCAAAGTACAGACCATTCATTCCTTTTGTGACCGCTTGTTGCGGCGCTTTCCGCTGGAAGCCGAAATCGCCCCCAATTCGAGCCTGCTCGATGAAGCTGCGGCCCGTGAATTAAAAACCGCCAGCATTGAGCGCATCTTGCTAAAAGCTGCCAAACAACCCGACAGCGCTCTGGGCAAAGCCCTTACAACGGTCATCGCCTTCACCAGTGAGGACGGCTTTAACGGCGTCATCAATGAAGCGCTTGGCAAGCGTCATTTGATCAAGAACCTCGTGCAGCGCGATAAAGGTGGGCGCGACCCTTTTGAGCAGGCCATTGAGCGGCTTTATGGCGAATTTGGTCTGGCCAGACAGGCGGGAGAGACGGGGCTGTTTGAGACACTGGCGCAGACCATCACAAATGAGCAGATCGAGGCGGTCTATGAGGTTTTGAACGCGGGCGGTGGCACCGCCACCAAAACGGCTGAAAGCTTGATGCTGGCCCGACATGCCACAAATGACCGGCAAAGAATTGATTTTCTACATAACGCCTTTTTGACCAAGGCCCATACGCCAAAGCAAAGCCTGTGTGCCAAAGCGGTGCGCGAAGCGGCTCCCGCCCTGATCGAAAATCTGGTCGAGGCACAGAGCCGTTTTACAGAACTCTGGCAACAACAACGGGCCTTGCGCGTCGTGCGCGCCTCCGAGGCCCTGTTGCGATTATCAGAGCAAATCCTGCAGGCCTATACCAGCGCCAAGGTGCAGCGCGCCCAGCTTGATTTTGATGATCTGATCGAAAAGACCAATTGGCTGTTGCAAAAATCGGGCGGCGCGTCCTGGGTCTTGTTCAAGCTCGACAGTGGCCTTGATCATATTCTGGTGGACGAGGCGCAAGATACCTCCCCCGCGCAATGGGCGCTGATTTCCAAACTGACCGAAGAATTTTTCGCGGGCAAAGGCACTCATGAACACCAGCAGATAGACCGCACCATCTTTGCCGTGGGCGATGAAAAGCAATCCATTTACAGTTTTCAGGGCGCGCAGCCAAAACTGTTTGCACAAATGCGGCAAACCATGGAGCATCAGGCCAAAAACATCAATCACGACCTGCCATTGATCCCCCTCACCTTGTCCTTTCGCTCCACTCCGGCCATCTTGCAAGCGGTCGATGCCGTGTTTAGCGAGCGCGACAAAACCCCCGGCATTACCTTTGGCGATCAAGACATTCATCATGGCGCGATGCGCGAAGGACAACCCGGGCTAGTGGAAATCTGGGATCTGGAACAGGCCGAAAAGGGTGAAAAATCGCCGGTCTGGAACCCGCTGGAGGACTTGGGGAGAGCAGAAGATCCCAAGGAAAAACTGGCCGATAATATCGCCTTGACCATCAAGGACTGGCTGCAGCAAAAAACTCTTTTAAAAGCCGCCAACCGCCCTATTCAACCAGGCGATATTTTGATCCTTGTGCGCAAGCGTCACCCGTTTACGCAGCCAATGATCCGCGCCTTGAAGCGCCACGACATTCCTGTGGCGGGTGCTGACCGCATGAAGATTGCCGAACAGATCGCTGTTGAAGATTTGATGGCGCTTGGCGATTTTTTGCTGTTGCCCGAGGATGATCTGTCCCTTGCCACCGTTCTCAAAAGCCCCATGTTCGGCCTTGATGATGATGATCTGTTCGCCATCCGCCGCGACCCTGGCGACCCCGACCTTGTTACCATGGGCAAGGATGGCGTCGAGCGGGTGAAGAACATTCCTTTGTGGTGGGCTCTTAAAAAGGCCCGTGACAAGGATAAATCTGAGCCGATAAGCGCCGCCTATGAACAATTGGCGCGCTGGATGAAACGCGCCGACAAGGTGCCGCCCTATGAGCTGTTTGCGGGTATTCTTGATATTAATGGCATGCGCGAGAAGCTCACAAGCCGGCTCGGCTCTGAAGCTGGAGACGCCATCAACGAATTTTTATCCATGGCGCTGGCCTTTGATGAAAATGCCCCGCCCTCCTTGCAAGAATTCCTCAATGCCGTGCGCAACATGAATTCCGAAATCAAGCGCGACATGGAAAAAGGCATCAATGAAGTGCGCATCATGACCGTGCACGGAGCCAAGGGACTGGAAGCCGAAATCGTTTTCATGCCCGACACCACAACGGCCAGTTCCAGCAACAAGTCGGGCACTGTGCAGGCCCTGCCCGCCAGTTCTCATGCCCCTGGTACACCCGATCATCTGATATGGTGTGTGCCAGGATCGAGAGATGTGGAGCAGATCAAGGCCATTCATGATCAGCGCCTTGAAGCCGAAAAAGAAGAATATACCCGCCTGCTCTATGTGGCCATGACCAGAGCCAGGGACCGGCTCTATATTACGGGCTATCTGGGGCGCAATAAATTATCTGATGATAGCTGGTATGCGCTGGTGAAATCTGGCCTCGAAGAGCTGGTGATCGAAACCAATGATGCCAGAGGCAACAAGATCTGGCGGTTTGAAACCGGCACCAGTGCACAGCCAGCCAGCGACCAGTCAACTGATGCGCCAACTATCGGCACGTTGCAAGAACTCCCTGCATGGATGGATCAAGAGGCCCCAAAGCCCCCTGCCAAAATCGCCACGGTTACGCCCTCAAACCTCATCCCTCCCGAACTTGCTGACAGTCTGGCCGAAAACCTGCGCGATGATGCCATTGATCTGGAGCGCGACCGGCTGGCCCGTAATATGGGCAAATATTGCGGTATTCTGGTGCATGCGCTGCTTGAGCATTTACCGCAATTACCCCCCGAGCAGTGGCAAGACGCTGCTACACGCGTCCTTGATCGCAATAAACGTGATCTTGGCCAAGAGCAGCAAGACGAGCTTATCGCCGAGGCCATTCGCGTCCTTGAGCATAAGGATTTTGCTGACCTGTTCACCGCAAATTCCTCGGCTGAAAGCTCCTTTATTGCCTCCATCAAGGCACCAAAAGCCAGCGATCCCGGCCTGCGCATTTCGGGACAGATAGACCGGCTGGTGGTCAATGACCGTGACGTGCTGATAATCGACTATAAAACCAACCGCCATGTGCCATCGCGCAGTGAGGACATCCCGGTCGCCTATATCGCCCAACTGGCCGCCTATCGCTTGTCCGTGCGCCCTTTATTTGGTGATAAATCCATTAAATGTGCTTTATTGTGGACCAGAACCCCCTCCTTAATGTGGCTGCCAGATGCTCTGCTGGATCAATATGAAAGCCAATTGCCTGATTTGGCCAAAATCAACAGCTAGTCAACTATTGCATCTCGCCACTTGACGCGAGGCGACCGACTACATAGTTTCTCACCTATGTAGAATAGAGGCCTATCTGGCCAGATCAACCACAAGACAAGGAGCTTTTTAGTGGCTACCAATATTACGGACGCAAATTTCGAAGAAGAAGTCATCAACTCTTCTGTGCCGGTTCTCGTTGATTTCTGGGCGGAGTGGTGCGGTCCTTGCAAACAGATCGCTCCAGCGCTTGAAGAGCTTGCAGCCGAAATGGAAGGCAAACTGAAAATCGTCAAAATCAATGTCGATGAAAACCAGAAAGTCCCCACCGAATACCGCATTCAGGCCATTCCGACCTTGATGCTGTTCAATAAAGGTGAACTGGTTGACCGCAAAATGGGCGCTCTGGCCAAATCAAAGATCGAAAGCTGGGTCAACGATACGATCAACGCCTAAATCAACGTAAATTCAAGACAGCAAAACCGGGAGCAGAAATTTTCTGCCCCCGGTTTTTTATTGTTTATCGAACCAGCGGAGCCCGCTTGTCGAATTAGTTGCTTTCTGCTCCGCCGCTGATGGCTTCTTTAGCCCAATCAGGATAACCAGATCCAACATCAAGGGCAAAAGCGCCGCCAATACTGGCAAATGTACCAAGCACGATGGTCGAGACGAGAAGTAGTTTCTTCATGATAGCTTTCCTTTCAAGGTTGAATTTCAGGCGGTTGTGAAGGACTATCCACTTTGTCCAGAGATGAAGGCATCCTGGGCCCAGCCGGGATATCCAGAACTGGTGTCAAGGGCAAAAGCGCCGCCAGCACTGGCAAATGTGCCAAGTACGATGGTCGAGACGAGAAGTAGTTTCTTCATGATGATTTTCCTTTTAAAGTTCAGTTTCAGGCGGTTGTGAATGATTATTCACTTTGTCCAG
>JAJRRW010000042.1 GCA_024279115.1 Alphaproteobacteria bacterium | reverse complement strand
TGGCTCTGGCTCTGGCTCTGGCTCTGGCTCAGGCTCTGGGGCTTCAATGGCCTCGAATTCTGGCTCTGGGGCGGGTTGTTGGTCTGGTTCGTCTTCCACCCAGCCAATATCGTCAGTTTCCAACTCGGCGGCGGGGGGCTCGCTGGCTTCGTCTGCTTTGGGCGGCGGCGAAAATTCCATATCTGCCTCGGGCACGTCCTCTTCTTGTGAGGCAGCAGCTTCTTCCTCGGCCAGTTTTTCGCCAAATGAGGCAAAAAAGGCTTTTTCATCCTCGTTTAACAGATCCGATGAGCCATCATAATCCGACACCGCTTGCGCCACCGGTTCGGGGAGCGGCTCCTGGGTCGCTTCGAGATTTATTTCAGCGGCCTGTGGGGGATCAAACACGGGTTCTGGAGCGGGGGTGGCGGCGAAAACATCATTGCATTTGGCGCATTGGACCTGCGCACCGCTATTGGCGATCTCCGTGGATACGTCATAAAGCGTTTCACATTGCGGGCATTTGATATTCACTGCAAACGGTCTCCCTAGATCCAAGCTCTCGTCTTTCGGGGTTTAAGGGGGTCAAACCAACCGAATAGAATTATGTTTCAAGCCTTGTTTTTGACATGCTGATAGGCCAAAAAAGTTGGGTTGCTGGCCTGGTCATTGGGACGTTCAATCAGTTTAACTCGTTATGAGCATAGGTGATTCGGTTTGTTTCGCGAACAGGCCAAAAACAACTTGTGCGTACTTTGTATATCGAATTTGCCATAAGAGAGTCTTAACCCGTATGGTTGGCGGGTAAACGAAAGCTGATTTTTTGCCTCAAAGCTAAGCGGATCAGGACCGACAGGGCCAGACGGTTCACAACCAAATCAAGGAAGGGGCCGCCAACGTGATCCGTTTTGAAAATGTATCCATGTTATATAACAGAGGTCCAGAGGTCTTACGAAACGTCAATTTCCATCTGCCTCCTGGCAGTTTTCACTTTTTGACAGGGGCGTCTGGCGCTGGCAAAACGACGCTGTTGCGCCTTTTGTTCATGTCCTTGTTCCCCAATGATGGCAATATCTTCCTGTTTCAAAAAAACCTGGCTCTTGTACCGCCAGAAGAACGCGCCGCTCTGCGCCGCCGCATCGGCATTGTGTTTCAGGATTTTCGGTTGCTTGACCATATGACGACCTGGGAAAATGTGGCGCTGCCCTTGCGGGTGCAGGGACGCCGCGAGAGCGATTACAAGGAAGATGTTACCGAGCTGCTGAAATGGGTGGGACTTGGCAATCGTATTCATGCTTATCCGCATATTCTCTCAGGGGGCGAAAAACAGCGCGCCGCCATTGCCCGGGCGGTGATTGGCAAGCCCGAACTATTGCTGGCAGATGAGCCAACCGGCAATGTGGATCCGCGTATGGCACGAAGATTGTTGCGCCTGTTCATAGAGCTTAATCACCTTGGTACGTCAGTGGTTATCGCCACCCATGACCATGATCTCGTCAAACAATATAATGCCCCCAGGCTGGTGCTGGCCGATGGCTCCTTGCAGGTGAGGGCATGAAGCAGTTTGTCAAAACATTCGTGCTGGGGATCGGGGAGGCTTTTTGGCCACGGCGACAATTGTCCGGCTCGACGCAGATTGTACCGCAAAGCTCGGTGTCCGGGCGGGCGCTAACGGCGGTGATTTCCATCATGTCCTTTCTGGCCTGTCTGACGGCGGGTGTGGTCTATATGGTCAACCAGTCTGCGGATGCCTGGTATAATGATATTGCCAGCGAAGTCACCGTTCAGGTCACACCAGGCGAAGGCCTTGATATGGACAAGCAGGTGGCGCTGGTGACATCCATTCTTCAACGCCAGGTCGGTATTTCGCAGGTGCGGCCCCTTAGTCTTGCGGAATCTTCGGCTTTGCTGGAGCCCTGGCTTGGGGCCAATAATAGTTTGCTGGGGCTGCCGATACCGCGTTTGATTGCCATAGAAATTGATCGTAACCAGCCCCCTGATCTGTCGCGCGTACGGCAAAACCTGGCGGCGCGCTTTCAAGACAAAGTTTTACTCGATGATCACCGGCACTGGCAGTCACAAATCAGATCCCTGACCCGCTCGGTGGCGCTGGCGGGGATTGGTATTTTGATATTGGTGGCCACGGCGACGATATCGGTTATCGTGTCGGCCGCTCGCAGCGCCATGGCGTCCAATCACGAGATTGTCGAAGTTTTGCATTTTGTCGGTGCCCAGCGAAAATTTATCGCCAGTGAGTTTGAGCGCCATTTTCTGGCCCTGGGCATCCGTTCGGGCCTGTTGGGGGCTTTGAGCGCGGGACTGGTGTTCTTTTTCGCGCCCTATGCCATCCAGATGCTTGGCGGAGGGTCGGTGACCGCTTCTGAAATCAAACAGCTGGTTGGCTCCGCGCAGCTTGATTTCTTTGGTTACAGCCTGCTGGGGCTGATCGTTGTGGCGGTTGCTGGCATATGCATGTTCACATCAAGCTATTGGGTGGACCGTATTCTCAACACCGAGGGCACCATAGCTAATCCTAACTATTCCCCTCGCAAGCGGTTTGGAGTATCCTCTCGTCAAGCGGGGCGTCGTGCAAATGGTATGATGTCCCCAAATGGCAGCTTCGCCAAAGGGGTAGGGGTGGTTCTAAAAAGCACATTCTTGTTGTTCTTGGCGTTTGCGCTGGGTTTCGTCATCTATGCGAGTTCGATAGATCGCAATGGGGCGCGATCGGTTGTGCAGGCGGATGGCATTGTTGTTCTCACGGGTGGCAAGTCACGCATCAATAAGGCCTTGAAACTGCTGGCAGCTGGCAAAGCCAAGCGCTTGTTGATCTCTGGCGTGCATGCACAGACCTCTGTGGGCCAGCTCGCCAGGCTGTTTCCCGGTGCCAAACCCTTGTTCAATTGCTGTATCGATCTTGGTCGCGCCGCCAAAGACACCATCGGCAATGCCCATGAAACGAGATCCTGGGCGCGCCAGAAGGGCTTTGGCTCTTTGATCGTTGTCACCAGCTCTTATCATATGCCGCGGGCCATCGCTGAATTTCGAACGGTTATGCCGGACACGGAACTCAAAGCCTATGGGATCGCCAGTTCCAATGTGGATATGGATCAATGGTGGTCAGACAGCGCAACCTTGCGGCTGCTATTTTCCGAATATCTGAAATATATCCCCGCCATCACCAAGCTTGGGTTCTCAAAGGTCGGGAATCTGCTTGCCGGATAAGGCAAAACCCGATAGCCAAGAGCCATGCGCAGCCTTTTATACAATATTGCTTTCTATTTGATCGTTCCCTCCTATCTTATTCTTGGTGCCCCTTTGCTGCTGGCCCCAAGAAGAACGGCTGTGCGCGGCATTTATGGCGGTATCTCGCGCTCTCTTTTGTGGTGGCTCAAGGTGCTTGTTGGCCTTGAGACCGATGCAAGGGGCCTTGAAAACCTGCGCAAAGGACCGGTGATAGTCGCGGTCAAGCATCAATCGACCTGGGATGTATTTGCTCTGACCCCCTATTTTGATGAGCCTGCCATGATCCTCAAATCCGAGTTGATGGCCATCCCGTTGCTGGGCTGGTTTGCCAGTAAAATGGATATGATCCCGGTGAAGCGTGGCAAAGGGCGGATCGCCATCAAACAGTTGGTTGAAAGTGCGCGCAAGTCGGTGGAGCAGGGGCGCGAGATTTTTATATTTCCCGAAGGCAATCGCCGCGAGCCGGGGGCGGAACCTCGTTACAAACGTGGCATTGTTGCCATTTATAAAGAACTGGGAATCCCGGTGGTACCAGTGGCGCTGAATTCGGGGCTATATTGGCGACGACGTCAATTCACGAGGCGCCCCGGCAAGGTCATTGTGGAGTTTTTGCCCGTCATCGAGCCCGGGCTTGGCGACGAGGAATTCATGGAAGCGCTGCAAGGGGCGATTGAACCAGCCACGGAGCGGTTGATTGCCGAGGCGCTGGCCGGTCCCAACCCGCCTCCTGCACCCAAGGGCTACTCGGCTCCGGCCTCATAGCCCGGTTTTATTCCTGCAAACGAAAAAATGGCCCCCGCATGGAGGGCCATTTCTTATGGTCTATGGGTTATCTGATGATTGGCCTTTTGCAATTAGGCCATTTGCCAACAGTGCCTTTGGGGCAGGCGCGCGGTTTGATGACGATCTTGCGGCAGTTAGGCCATTTTCCGGCTGTGCCTCTTGGACAGGCGCGCGGTTTGATGACGATCTTGCGGCAGTTAGGCCATTTTCCGGCTGTGCCTCTTGGACAGGCGCGCGGTTTG
>JAJRRW010000003.1 GCA_024279115.1 Alphaproteobacteria bacterium | reverse complement strand
GGTCTCAAATAGGCGGTAGCCGATAGACCAATTATAAAGGTCTCAAATAGGCGAGCGCCGATAGACCAACCTTACGAGGTCTCGAATATAGAGACCGATAGAGAAAGAGATAAAAATATGTCTGCCAAAGAAGTAGTATTTGGAACTGAGGTCCGCAATCGTATGTTGCGCGGCGTCAATATCCTTGCCGATGCCGTCAAGGTGACCCTTGGCCCCAAAGGCCGCAACGTCATCATCGACAAATCTTTTGGTGCCCCTCGCACCACCAAAGACGGCGTCACCGTCGCCAGAGAAATCGATCTTGAAGACAAGTTCGAGAATATGGGCGCACAAATGATCCGCGAAGTTGCCAGCAATACCAATGATGTTGCTGGAGACGGCACCACAACAGCCACCGTACTGGCCCAGGCCATCGTACGTGAAGGCCTCAAATCTGTGGCTGCCGGCATGAACCCAATGGATCTCAAGCGCGGTATCGACAAAGCGGTTGTTGAAGCGATTGCCAATATCGAGCGCGCTGCCAAAAAAGTCAAAGACACCAACGAAATCGAGCAGGTCGGCACCATCTCCGCCAATGGCGAAGCCGAAATTGGCCAGATGATTTCTGAAGCCATGCAAAAAGTCGGCAATGAAGGCGTCATCACCGTTGAAGAAGCCAAAAGCCTCAACAGCGAACTTGAAGTCGTCGAAGGCATGCAGTTTGACCGCGGTTACCTGTCTCCTTACTTCGTCACCAATGCCGACAAAATGCTCTGCGAAATGGAAGATGCTTACATTCTTATCTTTGAGAAAAAGCTCTCCAACCTGCAGGCCATGTTGCCGATCCTTGAAGCGGTTGTACAAAGCTCGCGCCCGCTCCTCATCATTGCTGAAGACATTGAAGGCGAAGCACTTGCCACCCTCGTTGTTAACAAATTGCGTGGTGGTCTGAAAATCTGTGCCGTCAAAGCTCCTGGCTTTGGTGATCGCCGCAAAGCCATGCTGCAAGATATCGCTGTCCTCACCGGCGGCCAGATGATCTCCGAAGATCTTGGCATCAAACTCGAGAACGTCACACTCGACATGCTGGGAAGCACCAAACGTGCCGTCATCAGCAAAGACGAAACAATCATCGTCGATGGCGCTGGCAAGAAAAAAGACATTGCGACCAGAGTCACGCAGATCCGCTCCCAGATCGAAGCCACCACTTCTGACTATGACAAGGAAAAACTGCTTGAGCGCCTGGCCAAACTGGCTGGCGGTGTTGCCGTGATCCAGGTCGGTGGTGCCACCGAAATCGAAGTGAAAGAGCGCAAAGACCGCGTTGATGACGCTTTGAACGCAACGAGAGCTGCTGTTGAAGAAGGCATTGTACCTGGCGGCGGCGTCCAGTTGCTGCGGGCGGCTTCATCTATTAAAGCCGAAGGCGACAATGCTGATCAAGATGCTGGTATCAACATCATCCGCAAGGCGCTGGAAGCACCGATCCGTCAGATCGCTGAAAATGCCGGCGTTGAAGGATCCATCATTGTTGGCAAAATCCGCGAGCAGAAAAAAGCCAGCTTTGGCTATGATGCCCAGAACGATGTCTATGTCGACATGATCGAAGCTGGTATCATTGACCCGGCCAAAGTTGTGCGCACAGCTCTGCAAGATGCAGCCTCTGTTGCCTCATTGATGATCACCACCGAAGCAGGTGTTGCCGAAGCCCCATCCAAAGATGGTGCTGGTGGTGCCATGCCTGATATGGGTGGCGGCATGGGCGGTATGGGTGGCATGGGCGGCATGATGTAGCCCTCGCCTCCAGACATCAAATAAATCAAAGCCCCTCCTGGTGAAAACCGCGAGGGGCTTTTTTTATGGCAATTCAAAAGCTTATTTTTGCCACTTGTCTTCAAAAATCCCTATTGTCATATTAGCGGAAAATGGGATCGTCAAACTTCTAATTAGATGGAGCTATATTGATGGAACTTGTTGGTCAGCTATTCAATTCACTCGGCTTGTTGGGCCAAATCGCCCTCGCAGCGGCGGCGGTCATACTGCCTCTTGCCCTCATCGCGTTCATTGGCAAAAAAAAGCGCCTTGCACAGCAACAAACAAACAGCCAATTGTCGAACCCTCCCACCTCTGGTGAGGACCCATTGATTGCGGGTCGCCAAACCAGCTCGACCAGTAACCCATCGGCTCCCACACTCCAAGCCCCAGGGTTGGGGAATGCGCCAACACTCGAAAAAATGGCTCCACGCAGCAAGACCGCCCCCGCAGACCAGGTAGCACAGACCAACCAAGAGCCCGGTGAGAACGAAGAAATTGATGAGAACCGCCAGGAGATCGAAGCAGATGGAATAGAGACCGCCGCCGCAAGCACCGCCTCTCCCCCACGAGAACAAGCCTATGGCGGCATGACCAAGGACGCCGAAAAGAACGGGCCGCCACCTCCCCGCCGTCGCCAGAAACAGACGCTCACTTGGGAAACACAAAGGCCCCCCAGGAAGACAAGGCACCTGATTTAAACAGCCCTCAAATGGCCTCCACTAAGGGGGTTGAAACTCAATCCACTCCCGCCACTCCAGATCTCACAGAAGCGGAAGCCCGGCTCCTGGAAAAACTGGAGCCCCCTCAAGAGCACTCTGTTTTTGTGCCCGAGCCATCGCTTTCACTGCCAGAAACGACAGGCGCAGGCACCGGATTGTCGGATGACATCATCACAACCATTGCCAAGCCCTCGGGAAATCTCGACGCCGCCGATGAAATCCATCTGGAAAAATCCCCGGCAATCCCTGCCCGGAAATTGGCCACGGAACAAATGTTTGACGGACTTGCCAAGCAGTTTGAAAAGCCACGTACCATTGAACAATTTGAGCAATCTGTGGACACTCTTGAGCAAAAGGTGGACGCGATATTGAACACACCCGCTGGTGCGGAAAAACCGGCGCTGATTGCCGATCAGGTGAGCTGCTCGGTGTTTGCTCCCTCACAAACCGCTCCCAGCCAATCGGTGATGGTGCAGGTGTTTTTGCATGTCGATGCCGAGCTTATCAAAATAAGAGAGATGGCACTTGAAGCTGATCAAGGGGCCGAGCGGCGACTGGGAACAGCGCGCTTGAAAACCCAAATCATTCGCGGCGCGATGATCGATATTGTGCTTGAGGGGCGCGGACTCGAGGTCGACGAAAAAATGCAATCGCTGATCTGGCAAGGAGCAGCCGAATCCGTCAATTTCATTACCACCATGCCAGAAGGGACCACGCACAAGGACTATTTTCCCATCGCCCGCCTGTTCATTGATGGTATTCCCATTGGCCATATCAAATTCAAATTGAGCGCCATCCCCGAACAAGCAACCTCCCCCATTGGCTTTATGCCGCCCGATGGCGCCAACCACTCCACTCCACAAGGACTTGAAGAGCGCATCTACAAACGTGCCTTTTTGTCCTATTCGCGCAAAAATTTCAACAAAGTTTCGCATTTCAATGAGGGGCTGGTACATGCGGGCTACCAAACCTTTTTCGATCTGGAAAGCCTAAACTCCGGCGAGCGCTGGAATGACCGGATCATGCAAGAAATCCGCGAGTGCGACGCGTTTTATCTATTTTGGACAAGCGAGTCTAAAAGTTCGAAATGGGTCGATCAAGAAACCCGTTACGCCCATGATCTGTTTGTCAGCTCTGGCGAAAAATCCCCTGACATTATTCCCATATTGCTGGAAACTCCCATGCCATCGCCGCCAGATTTTATTTCGGACCTGCATTTCAACTCCCGTCATCAACTGATCCGGGCCGGCATGTCAGTCTCGTAAACCGCTCTAAATCCAAATATTGGCTAACTTAAAAAGGACAAGGCGCGGTAAAACTCACGCGCTCTCCATCCTTGGGATGCTTGAAGCTTAGATCTCGTGCATGCAACATCAAGCGAGGGGCCGCATCTCTGGCACCTTGGGGAGCGTAAAAACGATCGCCCAAGATGGGGTGGCCGATGCTCGCCATATGTACGCGCAGCTGATGGGAGCGCCCTGTTATCGGCGTCAGCTCGACCCTTGTAAGCTCGCCCTCAACGCGCACAACGTGCCAGCTCGTTTGAGAGGCACGGCCCGTTTCAAAATCGACTTTCTGGCGCGGTCGATTGGGCCAGTCGCAGATCAAAGGCAGCTCCACCAGCCCGTTGACTTCGCTCATTTTTCCAAAAACCAGCGCTTCATAGGTCTTGCCTATGAGGCGGCGCTCAAAACCGATCGACAGATAGCGGTGAGCCTGTTCATTGCGCCCCATGACCAGCAGGCCAGACGTGCCCATATCAAGGCGGTGCACCGGCTTGGCAAAGGGAAACCGCGATTGCGCCCGCAGCTCAAGACAATCTTTATGAGCGGCTGGTTTGCCCGGCACACTGAGCAGGCCCGCAGGTTTGTCCAGCACCAGAACATCATCATCTTGATGGATAATAGTCAAAAAGGGCTGTTGCGGCGGCTCATAGGTAAAATCGGGCGCTGGCCCCTCTGGAAGCTGAGCGAGGGGGTGTTGAACCACCTTCACCATCGCCAGGACCACCGCCCCGTTTGTTGTTCAAAGCTACAGATCGCCAGTTGTCCCCGCCACCATAATTTCCAGCATCTTTTGATTGACGCCGATAACCGTTTTAACGATGTCTTTGGATACCAGCGTATTGTCAACAAGGATATCAAGATTGAGCATCATCAGCCAGGTCTTGCCGCCCGTATCTTCCACCATGGCAATCCGGCAGGGCATATAGGCCGCATAGAGCGGGTTATTGTGAACAATGGCTTTGGCATCTGAGAGATTACAGAACTGGAAAATCGCCAGATAAGGTGTTTTTTCGCCTCGTTGCTCCAAAGCCTTGGAGACATGCTGTTCGCCAACCAGACGCATATTCAGCTCAACAGCCTTGTTGCGCATGGAGACAATGGCTTCATCGCGAGAGATCCCCTTGCGAAGCTCCATTCTGGCCACTGTCTGGGTGATTTCACTGACGCTTGCCCCTGGCAATGCTTCGTTAGTTGGCGCTTTGACAATCTCGACATTTTTGTCTTTGGCAGCCGGTTTTCCTCTATCAAGAATAGTCTTGCCACCTGGCAGGGTAGCCGATCTTGGCTCTGTGACATCATCAAGGGTTGAGAGATAGGCGGTGAGGTTTTCCATATCCTCTCGCTTGGGGAACATGTCATCAAACAGATCATCTTCGGGATCATCATCATGAACCCGCGTGCGGGCCTTGAAGCGCTCGATGGTATTGATGATATATTTGGTTTGCTGACCAGCCAGCGCCGGTATGCCCTTTTTCGGCTTGCCATAGCCGTTTTTGCGATGACAACCCTTGCACTCGGACATGAAGATTTTCTTGCCCTTGGCTCTGTCGCCCTTGGCATGATCGACATCGAAGCGAGGATCATTGCGCAGATCAATACCAGCCAGATAGGTGGCAATATCTTCAATATGCTGGTCGGTCATTTTATGAATACCAGAGGTCACAAGCATGCCCGCATTCTTGCGCTTCTTTGAGCGATATTCACTTAAAATCTTGACCAGAAAACCGGTGGTCATACCGGCAATGCGCGGTGATTTGGCTCCGGCGGTTCCTTGTCCCCAGGCACCATGGCACAAAGCGCATGTCTTGTTGATCTTCTTGCCTTTTTTCAGGTCAGCAGCCATTAGCTGCGTTGAACCAAACAAGCACAACAGCGCAATTATAATTGATCTCACTTAATATGTCCCTTTTCTTCCCTCTTTGAGCGCTATTCTTATTATAGTGCGCATCTTGCCATCCAGTTCCTCATGAATCAAAGGATGGGTGAAGTGTGTTACAAGAAAATCTCAAAGCAACAATAACCAGTTCTCACAAATTACTTATTGTCTGTATATATCTTATACATCTCTTGATTGCGGAGCAAGACCTCGTTGTGATTGTTTAAAAGTGCAACAATCTCCCTTCAAAAAGTCGAGATCATCTCACTGGTTTGGTCCCATAATCGCGCGGCCACATGCTCATCTTTTGAGGCTATACTTGAAAAAACCTTTCCAGGGGGTCCCCAATATTGCGTAACCCCCGAGGGACCACAATAATCCCCGCTCTGGATGTCGTCGCCCAAAGCCCCATACAAGGCGGGCAGCGCTCCAGCACGCGCCGATTGCGTGACCATCGGCATCAACAAGCGGGCGATGCGTGGCATATCGCGAAACAAAGATGTGTTGGACAATCCTGGATGCGCCGCGACGCAAAGCGTTTGATGGCCTTGGCGCAAAAGACGGCGCGCCAACTCGTAAGAAAACATCAAACAGGCCAGCTTGCTTTGCCCATAGGCCCTTCTGGCCGTATAGCCGCGCGCAAAATGCAGGTCGTCCAGTTGAATTTTCCACCAGTTATGAGCCAGACTGGACAGGGTCACAATGCGTGCCTTGTCGGTCTCGTTGATCAAGGGAAGCAACTGATTGGTCAGCGCGAAATGGCCGATATAATTCACCGCCAGCTGACGTTCAAAGCCATCAGCGGTCAACTGATAAGGGGTCATCATGATACCGGCATTATTGATCAATAAATCAAGCCGGTCGTGTGTTTGCAAAAACATATCCGCAAACCCCCGCACCGACGACAGGTCTCCCAGATCGACCACCTGACATAAAAGGTCGGCCTCGGGGTGCAATTTGCGGATCTTGCTGGCCGCCTGCGCAAGCCTTTGGCTGTTGCGCGATGCCAGAACGACCCTTGCTCCCAGCCGCGCCACCCCCACCGCTGTGGCAAATCCAAGCCCGGCATTGGCACCTGTGACAATTGCCACCCTGCCCTCTTGCCTGTTTTGCGTGCTAAAATTCCAGCTCATGCAGATTGCCACCTCATTGAATAAGACGCCTCAATGTGAAACTAGGAGAGAACAGCACCCAAAATCAACCATTGCTCAAGCATCTGGTTGAAATTTTTCCGCTATTCTGGTTTGATATATCCTTGTTTTTTCGTGACAATTGCGGACAATTTGATTAATTATCATACTGTCCATTGCGACTGGTAAGCCTTTTAAACTTCGTTTTGCGTTTGGAACAAATGAAACAGGTTTCTCAAATATTGCTGGCCATGCTCACAGCGCTGGTCTTTGTCCCTGGCAGTCAGCTCATGGCCGCCACCTTGTATGGCACCATTGCCACGCCAAAAGGCACTGTGATCGCTGGCGCCATGATCAGCCTGATCGACGCCAAAAACAGTCACAAAATCACCATTTATAGCGACAAGGACGGGCGCTTTGCCTTCACGACCCGCTTGAGGGGCGAGATCTCCTTGCGGGTCCGCGCCCCCAATTTTGCCGATTTGGTCAAAAAATTGGACCTCAAAAAGGATAGCCAGATTAATCTGGCCCTATCAATCCAACCCTTGCTGACCCCCGCGCAAATTTCCGACAGCCTCACCGCATCCGCGCATATCACCAAGCTCAAATGGCATGACAAAGCGCGCCAGGCCACCTTTATCAGCCAATGCCATTATTGCCATCAAATCGGCAATGAGGGCACCCGTCAGCCCCGCGATGAAGAAGAATGGGGCGAGGTCATCAAGCGTATGGAAGGCTATTTCTCGCTCATCACCCCGTGGGACAAAAAAGCCTTTAAATCAGTGCTCGCCAAAGGTTTTGACGGCAAGCCCGTGACCGCCAATCAGTCCCATATTGCCAGCCCTGCACTGGGCACCGCGACAATCGAAGAATGGCAGGTTGGGGACGGTAATTCGTTTATTCACGATACCGAGGTGGGCAGCGATGGTCGTCTTTACGGGGTCGACCAGGGCCATGATGTGGTATGGGAGCTGGATCGCGCAACAGGTAAAACCATCCGCCACCAGATGCCCGACATTGATCTGCCGATCGGCGGGCTATATTCCGGGGCGCAGCTACCCATCGGTATTTTCACCGGCAAGCACGGCCCTCACTCGCTGGTTGAAGATGACAACAAGACCTTCTGGATCACCGGCTCCTTGTCGTCCACCTTGCTCAGCTTCAATATCGAAACCAAGAAATTCGAAACCTATGAGATTGGGGGAGATGCGCTTTATCCTCACACCATCCGCCGCGACAAGCATGGCATCTTATGGTTTACCGTGCCCGCCTCCAATCAGATCGGGCGCTTTGATCCGGCGAGTAAAAAATTCACACTGATCGATCTGCCCTCCAATGGTTTCTTTCGCTGGCTGACAGACGCCCTGTTCCCGACCGTTCTCAAAATCGCCTCCTGGTTCCCCCAGCAAAATACCCATATCTGGATGTCCCATCATTGGTATACCGGGCTTGGACGCAAAATCCTCAATTTCCCCTATGGCATTGATATACACCCGCAAACCGGTGAGATCTGGTATTCAAAACTCTATGCCGGGAAAATCGGCGTCGTTGACCCCAAGACATTTGAAGTGAGCGAATATGATAGTCCCATGAGCGGACCGCGCCGCTTGCGCTTTGACAAGCAGGGCACCTTGTGGATCCCCTCGTTCAATGAAGGTGGACTGATGCGCTTTGATACAAAGACCAAGCAATTCACCACCCTCAAACTACCCTTGCTGGCGAGCGGCGAATATGAAATCCCCTATGCCCTTGCCGTGCACCCCGATACCGGCGATATCTGGATCACCGCCAACCAGTCTGACCGCATCTTGCGCTTTAACCCCGCAACAAAACAGTTCACCAGCTACCCATCACCCACCCGCGTCACCTTTTTACGCGATCTGGCCTTTACCAAAGACGGTAAAATCTGCGCCAGCAATTCCAACCTGCCCGCCTATGCCATCGAAGGGGGGCGCCCCGTCATGCTGTGCCTTGACCCGGGCAAAGGCTAGTCGTCTGCCTCTCTTAAATTGATGGGTATCGCAATTTGTTCCCCCCCCCTAAACCTGACGCTTCCCGGGCTTGCCCCGGGATCCAGAGCAACGGGTGGCAAACCATGGAAAGAGCAAGAAGCGTGGCCCCTGGACCCCGGCTCTGCATATGCTCGCTGCAGCTCCCAAACTTGTCGCGGGAGCCGGTGGGTGCC
>JAJRRW010000041.1 GCA_024279115.1 Alphaproteobacteria bacterium | reverse complement strand
TCGGGTGAAAAATATTTCATTCATCCCAAGGCCGTTGCCGAAATCCTCACCGAACTAAAGCTTGATGATGCAACCATTGCCACCGGTCTGCTACACGACACAATTGAGGATACAAGAGCCACCCGCGAAGACATCAACAAATTGTTCGGCGATGAAATCGGTGCTTTGGTCGATGGGGTGACCAAGCTGGATCAGCTTGATCTGGTGACCAAGAAGGCCGAGCAGGCTGAAAATTTTCGTAAATTACTGATCGCTATTTCGAGTGATGTGCGCGTGCTGCTTGTCAAGCTGGCCGACCGGCTGCACAATATGCGCACCATGGAGCATATGCGCGATGACCGGCGTCGCCATATCTCGCGCGAGACCATGGAAATTTACGCGCCGCTGGCCGGGCGCATGGGTATTCAGTGGTTGCGTGACGAACTGGAAGACCTGTCGTTTCGCTGGCTCTATCCCGGGGCCTATGAAACCATTCTGGTGCGGCTGCAAAAATTGCGCTCCAGCTATACCGGGCTGATTATTGAAGTTGAAAAAGAGCTGCATTTAAAGCTTGAGGAATACGGCATTGATGCTCAGGTGACGAGCCGTGAAAAAAAACCGTTTTCGATCTGGCGTAAAATGGAAAACCGTCAGATCGCTCTTGAGCAACTGTGCGATATATACGGGTTCCGGGTGATCACCAAATCGGTCGAGGACTGCTATCGGGTACTTGGTGTCATTCACACGACCTGGCAGATCGTACCTGGTCGTTTCAAGGATTATATCTCGGTCCCCGAATCAAATGATTATCAGTCCATTCACACCACCATCATTGGCCCCGAACGCCAGCGGGTCGAATTGCAGATACGCACGGAAAAAATGCACGAAGTCGGAGAATATGGGATCGCAGCGCACACGCTTTACAAGGAAAGCGTCGAGGGGACGAGTAACGGTAAAAACCCTCCCAAGCATGATCTGCTGCAAGACAGCAGCGCCTATCAATGGTTACGGCAATTGGTCGATATGCTGCGCGAGGGGGATAATCCCGAAGAATTTCTCGAGCATACCCGTCTTGAGCTGTTTCAGGATCAGGTCTTTACCTTCACCCCCAATGGCGGCTTGATCGTACTGCCCCATGGCGCGACCCCCATCGATTTTGCCTATGCTGTGCATACCGATATTGGCGATACCTGCATCAGTTGCAAAATCAACGGCCGCCCCATGCCGCTTGTCACCAATCTTAAAAATGGTGATGAGGTGGAGATCAATTGTGCGCCGGGGCATATGCCACCTGCGGCCTGGGAGAATATTGCCGTCACCGGCAAGGCCAAGGCGGCGATCAGGCGTTCGACACGTGCGAGCATGCAAGAGCAATATGGCCGGCTTGGTCATGAAATCATCGTTCAGGGGTTTGCCTTTGCCGAACGAAAATTCAGCAAAACCTTGCTGGAGGAGAAGCTTTTTCGCTTGCCGCAGAGTTCGGTGATTGAGGTTTTTGCCGCCGTTGGTCGCGGCGAGCTGCCTGTGGATCTGGTTGTTTCGGCGCTCTATCCCGATTATGTCGGCTCGGACAAGGCCGTTATGAAGGCGGCTGGTCACGGAGAAGGGGGCTGGCTTGGCAAAACCATGGGCCTGAAATTCCTGTGGGCCGGACAATCCGACGCCGTCAAGCCAGGCAGTGGTATTCCCATTCGCGGTACACCAGACGATTTGCCCATTCGTTTCGCTCCCAAGGGCGGCGCGCTGCCCGGAGAGCGGATCGTTGGCATCATGACCCAGGGAGAGGGCATTATTATCTACCCCATTCATGCCAAGGCCCTGCAAAAATATGATGATCAACCAGAGCGCTGGGTGGATGTCACCTGGGATATTCAATCAAAAAGCCGGGAGCGTTTTCCAGCCCTGATTTCGGTGACCACCTATAATATGCCGGGGAGCCTGGCGCGTATCGCTCAGCTGATTGGCGAAGCGGATGCCAATATTGATAAATTGCGCATGGTCAGGCGGGCGACCGATTTCACCGAAATGGTGATTGGTCTGGAGGTTTGGGACATCAAACATCTCAACCGCATAATTGCTGGTGTCAAGGCCATGAAAATCGTTAATCGTGTTTTCAGAATTCAAGGATAATGTTGCCCCGAAAAACGAGTTTGGGCCTGCTTGTTCCAGCCAGGATGAGGAGGTCGTTGCGCTGTGGGCATGCCTGAATTTCCGGGGCAGGATTGAGGTTCAAGGTCCAAGGTGAGGCTATTTGGCACGTGGTATTCGTTGCGGCCTCGCTTAATGTGGCCACAGGCGTGCTGGCAGCATAAATTGGTCATAGTCGTATCATTCACTTAGTATCAAAACTTACACAAAGGTATTTTAGATGCTGTTTGATCGGCGACACCCCCCCAAACTCCAGGAAAAGCTGCGGGTCGCCGTCTGGCCGCGCCGCAGCTGGCGGCGCTCGATCCGATATGTCCTGAAGCGCATCACACGGCTTCGTACCAGCCCCAGTGCGATTGCGCGCGGGGCCGCAGCCGGGGTGCTGGTTTCTTTTACGCCTTTTTTGGGGTTTCATTTTCTTCTGGCGGGGCTGCTTGCATGGACCATGCGTGGGAGCATCATTGCCTCTGCCCTTGGTACGTTTTTTGGCAATACCTTGACCTTCCCCTTTATCTGGATGGGCACCTATCAGCTTGGCAGTCGCCTGCTTGGGCTGGAGCCGCAACTAGGGGATGGTCTGGCTGGACAGATCAAGGATATGACCACAAACATCGCGAATGCCAGTTGGGATGGCTTGTGGCCAGTGCTGGAAATGCTGTGGCCGGTCATGCTCAAACCAATGGCGGTCGGCGGGGTGTTAATGGGGCTGGTCGCGGGGCTGGTTTCCTACTATCTTGTCAAGAAACTGGTCGGCAGCTATCAGCTTCGCATGGAGCATGGCCAGCCGGCTTGATCGCAAAGCGAGACGGCTTGGAGTGTGCGCTATGAGTTTATCGGAACAATCACCGCCCTTTTTGCGCCTGGGCGTCAATATTGATCATGTGGCAACCATCAGGAATGCGCGTGGCGGACGGCATCCAGATCCCTTAAAGGCGGCCACGATGGCCATTGAGGCGGGGGCCGATGGCATTACCGCCCATTTGCGCGAAGATCGTCGCCATATCAGCGATGAAGATATTGAGAAGCTGCGCTCTCATCTTCCCAGCCCGCTCAATCTGGAAATGGCGGCAACGGTCGAGATGCTCGATATTGCCGTGCGGCACAAGCCCCATGCCTGTTGTCTGGTGCCCGAAAAGCGCGAAGAATTGACCACCGAAGGGGGGCTTGATGTCGTTGCCGGGCACAATCATCTGGCACCCTTTGTCACCAATCTGGTTGAGGCGGGAATCCGGGTCTCCATGTTTGTGGATCCAGATTTTGCGCAGGCTGATGCCTCTCACTCAATCGGCGCGGATATTGTTGAAATCCATACCGGGACCTATTGCGAGGCTGTGATCGCGGGAGATGGTCATAAGATTGCTCATGAGCTTGGGCGTATTCGCAACATGGCGACCTATGCCAACGGTCTTGGACTTGAGGTGCATGCCGGTCATGGGCTGACATTTGATTCTGTGGCAGCGATTGCCGAACTGCCGGAGATTGTCGAGCTTAATATTGGACATTTTCTGGTTGGTGAAGCCATTTTTGGGGGGCTTGATAGCTCTATTCGCCGCATGCGTGCGTTAATGGACAAGGCGCGAGCCCAAAGCGGTGAGCAAAAAAGCGCCTGAAAACACGGGCCGTTTTGTCATTTTGATATGAATAGGGAGCTTTGAGCGCATATGATCCTTGGCCTGGGCAACGACCTTATTGATATACGGCGCATTGAAAAAGTCATCGATAAATATGGTGAGCGTTTTCTGGAGCGTATTTTTACACCGGTTGAGCGGGAAAAATCCGAGCGCCGGGCAGGCCGCGTGGCCTCCTATGCCAAGCGATTTGCTGCCAAGGAGGCCTGTTCCAAGGCCCTTGGGACCGGGTTGGCGCAAGGGGTCTATTGGCGCGATATGGGGGTTGTCAATCTAAGTTCGGGCAAGCCAACCATGAATTTGTCAGGGCGGGCCAGAGAACATCTTGAGGCGCTGGTGCCAGCGGGCCATGACGCCCGGATTGATCTCACCATTACCGATGACTTTCCGCTTGCTCAGGCCATTGTCATCATATCGGCGGTGCCCAAGGCATAAAATCGGCGGCCAGGTGGGAATGGTCATTTATTTGCCATGACCATATATAAAGGATATAGGGCAAGGAGCCGGGTAGCTGTTTTTAGAAAATCAGGTCGGGCACCAGAGTTGAGCAATAGGACTATCATTGATGGATGCGGAAATGGAAACAACCGAAAAGACGTCCCTGTTAGGCAGTATCCTTGATGTTGCCAAAATTGTTGCGCTGGCCATCACAGTCGCCCTGTTTATCAGGGTGTTTGCCTTTCAGCCGTTCAATATCCCGTCTGGTTCCATGAAGCCAACCCTGTTGGTAGGGGATTATCTGTTTATTTCCAAATTCAGCTACGGTTATAGTCGCTACTCTTTCCCGTTCGATGCCAACTTATTCGAAGGGCGGCTTTTTGGCTCCATGCCCGAACGCGGAGATGTAGCGGTTTTCCATTATAACAAGATCGACTATATCAAGCGGGTGATCGGCTTGCCGGGGGACCGGGTGCAGATGCGCGAGGGGCGCTTGTATTTGAATGAAAAGCCGTTGGATCGCAAAGTTGGTCTGCCCTTCGAGATCACCAATTTCTATGGTCAAAAGCGCTCCGTGACGCGTTATATCGAAACCATGCCCAGTGGAAAATCCTATCAAACGCTGGATATTACTGAAAATGGTTCTGGCGACAATACGCGGGTCTATACAGTTCCCCCCGGGCACTATTTCATGATGGGGGACAATCGCGATAATTCGAGCGATAGTCGTTTTAGCTCTCCCGTTGGTTTCGTGCCAGCGCAGAATCTGATAGGCAAGGCGCAATTCTTGTATTTCTCCCATGCCGACATGGGCCGCGCGAGCAGCTATTTTGATCGATTTGGCCTGGTGCGCTGGCAACGCCTGTTTACCTGGGTTCGCTAAAGGCGAACTCGCAATGCGGGATCGCGCAATCAGGCAATATGCAACACTTAGAAAATACGGGCCAGGGCTCTGGAAGGTAAAACCATATGGCGACGAATGAAACGGCGGGCACGAAGAAATCAACGAGCGAGTTGGGGGATACAGTGCGCATTGTCGCCCATGCCCTTATCCTGGCATTGCTGATCCGTGTGTTTTTGTTTCAGCCCTTTAATATTCCATCTGGTTCCATGAAAGAAACCTTGCTGGTTGGCGACTATTTGTTCGTATCGAAATACAGCTATGGCTATTCTCGTTACTCTTTGCCCTTTAGTCCGGCACTGTTTTCAGGGCGGATCTGGAGCAGCGACCCCAAACGGGGGGATGTGGCCGTGTTCAAGAACCCCTATAATACCGCCGAGGATTATATCAAGCGGGTGATTGGCTTGCCGGGCGACAAAATCCAGATGATCGATGGTGTTTTGCATATTAACGGGGTTTTCGTGCCCAAGAAAAGGGTCGAGGATTTTATCGGGCGCGATCGTCGCGGTATAAAGCGGCCAATCCCGCGTTATCAAGAGACACTCCCCAACGGGGTGCGCTATTTTGTACTCGACGAGCTTCGATCTGGCCCGCTTGATACGACGCCGATTTACAAGGTTCCTGCCGGGCACTTTTTCATGATGGGTGACAATCGCGATAATTCAACCGATAGCCGCGTCAGTAATATGCTGGGGCCGGTGCCGCTGGAAAATTTTGTCGGGCGAGCCAATCGCTTGTTCTTTTCTGTTGATGAGGCGGGCAGCTTGTTGAAATTCTGGAACTGGCCGAGGGATATCCGCTGGTCACGGATTTTTTCTGCCATTCGGTAATGAATGGTGTTATCTGAACTAAGCATCTGATAAGAGTGTGGAAACGAGAACAATTGATAAAAAACAGCTTTGGACGCTCCCATGGGACTGACACAACTCCAGGAAAAGATTGGCTATACGTTCAAAGACCGAACTCTGCTTGAAAAAGCAGTTGTTCATGCTAGCGCCCGCGATAAAAAGCGCCAGTCCGAAGATAATGAGCGGCTGGAATTTCTCGGAGATCGGGTGTTGGGATTAAGCATAGCGGAACTGCTCTATGCGGAATTTCCGGGAGCGCCCGAGGGAGAGTCGGCGCGCCGTTTTAACCGCCTTGTGCGCAAAGAAACCTGCGCCCTTGTTTCGACCAATATGGATATTGGCAATCACCTTGTATTGAGCCAATCTGAAAAGATCACCGGCGGCACCCGCAATGTCAATATTTTGGGCGATGCATGCGAAGCGGTGCTGGGGGCTGTGTTTATGGATGGCGGGTTTGCCCCTGCGAAAGAATTGATATTGCGTTTTTGGCGCCCTTTATTGTTAAATGCCGATGAAATACCCGTAGACCCCAAAACCGCGTTGCAGGAATGGGCACAGGGAAATCATTTAAAACTGCCGCGCTATGTGGAAGTCTCGCGCTCTGGTCCAGATCATGAGCCGGTCTTTGTCATGCAGGTGATTGTCGAGCGTATTGCCCCGCAAACCGGCAGCGGCAATTCCAAGCGTCTTGCGGAACGAGAGGCGGCGGCGGCTTTGTTGATCCGCGAAGGTGTATGGAAAGAGAACCAGATCTATGACTAACAAATCGGAACAGCGCCGCTGTGGTTTTGCCACCTTGATCGGTGCTCCCAATGCCGGGAAATCTACCCTCACCAATCATCTCGTTGGGGCCAAGGTATCGATTGTCACTCACAAGGTGCAAACCACAAGAGCCAGGCTTCGCGGTATCTTGATGGAGGACAATGTACAGGTTGTGCTGGTGGATACACCGGGCATTTTTGCGCCGCGTCGCCGGTTGGACCGGGCCATGGTTGATGCCGCCTGGTCGGGTGCGCGCGAGGGGGATGTGATCTTGTGTATGGTGGATGTGGAGCGCGGTCTTAGCGCCGATGTAGAGCGCATCTTGAAGGGTTTGAGCGATCTCAATGGCCTAAAAGCGCTGGTGCTCAACAAAATTGATAAAACCGGCAATGACACGCTGCTGGCTCTTACCAAACAGATTTCCGAGCTGGTCTCCTTTGACGAAACCTTCATGATTTCGGCGCTGCGCGGTCATGGGGTCAATGATCTGAAAAACTGGCTGGTCGAAAAAATGCCGGTCGGGCCGTGGCATTTCCCTGAAGATCAGCTGGTGGATGCGCCCATGATGTTAACCGCCGCCGAGATCACTCGTGAAAAGATCTATTTGCGGCTGCATCAAGAATTACCATATGCCTCCACTGTCGAGACGACAGAATGGAAAAATCTTGATAATGGTTCGGTACGCATCGAGCAGACTATTTTTGTCGAGCGCGATAGCCAAAAAATGATCGTGCTGGGGAAAGGGGGGCGTTCTATCAAAGCGATCTCGCAAGAAAGCCGCCACGAACTGGCGGAAATTCTCGATATGCCCGTGCATCTGTTCTTGTTCGTCAAGGTGCGTGAAAATTGGGGCGATGATCCAGAGCGCTATCGCGGCATTGGTCTTGATTTTCCAAAAGAATAAAAGCCAACGAATAGAATTATCCGCGCCGCCCTTTTTTGTTGCTGCGGAGCTTGGCAGCTTGCGCTGGAAACTACACTTTGACCCCATATTTAAACAGGGGTGGATAGTGTCTGCGTTTGAAATAGTTCGCTTCCCGGGCTTGAACCAGGATCTAGTGGCAAACAGGCAAAATCTCTGTGTATGCGCCCCTTTGCCCCGGCTCGGCACAAAACCGCACCCGCGTTTTTGCTGGTCCGGGGAGCTTTAATAATCAAAATGAGACACGAGCCGGGGATGCAAGGGGCTGGTCCTTTGCTGTTCGCCGCACAGGCGTTTCGTCCAAAAGGACATTCAAGTGTCAAAAGGAAACCAACGCCATGCAATGGAGTGACACCGGCATCATCATTTCCACGCGCCGCCATGGTGAAACCAGTGTGATTGTCGATTTACTGACGCGTGGTCATGGGCGTCACAGCGGCCTGGTCCGTGGGGGGCGCTCAAAGCGCCAGCGCCCGGTTTTGCAATTGGGAAATCGCGTCGGGGCTGATTGGAAGGCGCGTTTGCCAGAACATCTTGGCATGTATATTCTTGAGCCAGAGAAATTGCGCAGCGCGCTTGTTATGGCTGACGCTGCCAAACTGATCGCCTTGCAATCGGTGTGTGTGCTTGCCGGGCAGGTGGCCGAGCGCGAGCCTCACCCTGGTCTGTTTGACGCGACAGAGATCATGATCGCCACTTTGGCGGGGGATGAGCAATGGCAATCTATACTTGTGATGTGGGAGCTTGGACTGCTGGGGGAGCTTGGTTTTGGTCTTGACTTAACGAGTTGCGCTGCAACTGGCGCAACGGACGAGCTGGTTTATGTCTCTCCGCGGTCCTTGCGGGCTGTGTCGCGTCAGGCGGGGGAGCCCTATCACGATCGGTTACTGCCCTTGCCCTCTTTTCTGCTCGACAGCAACGTGTCAGAAATTGGCCACACTGAACTTAAATCCGGTTTGAAACTGACTGGTTATTTTCTGCAAAAATATTTTTCAGAGATGAAACAGCAAGATCTTCCAGAGATACGGCAAAGACTACATTCATATATATGAATATTATGGATCATCATAAAAACTTGATTACACACAATAAAAAATTAAATTGATTTAAAAGTTATTTTATTAATAGCATTTATTTGCATTTACTATTCGTTAACCATATAGTCGCAGGCAGACCGAACATGAGAGGTCGTCCTGATCCGTCGAGGAGAGGGTAGTCACGGGGCCTGAAAATAGACACAAATGAAAGTCAGTTAATTGGTAGTTAAATTCCATTGAGTCGTTGGACCTCAGGGTCGGCGGGATGTGGAATTTTACTGTCGAGTTTCACTTGTCATATTGTCTTTTTTCAAGTGACCGAATTTAAAACAGTATATCTTTTTTAGAGAGGGAGATGTCTACATGAAGAAAATTATCGCCGCTACTGCTGGTGTTATCGCACTTGGTTTTGCCAGTTCCGCAATGGCCGCCTCAATGGTTGGTACTTGGGAATGGAACGGCTATCAGATCACATGTGCTGAAGGCGGCGCAAATGGCATGAGCTGTAAAGTCGATTCAGGTCCAAACAATGTGGGCATGGAAATGGTCGAGTCTAAATTGGAGATGAAAGATGGCGCCCATGTTGGCCGCATCAAGCATCCTGCAGACGGCAAAACATACAATGCGATGATGAAGTTCGACGGTGATGACAAAGTTGTCATGACTGGCGCAACTGACGATGGTGCCAAAGCTTCTGGTACTTTCACACGCAAGAAATAAGCGGTTTTGCGTGATGCAAAACTTCGAAATGAAAATACCCCCGGGAGATTATCCCGGGGGTGTTTTTGTGTGTATCGTATTTTATGTCCGGTGCTCTTTATGAGGGCAATTGGAGATTGATACTCCTCATAAAACGCGGTGCCAAGATGATGTTGGTTTGATCAGGTAGTGGTGGAAGATCGTCTCGACAGCATCCAGTAGATAAGGCCAACCACCAGAAATAGCAGGCCAACCTGCCAGAAGCGGACAGACAGTCCAAAATCAAAAGCTCTTGGATTGGCAAACAGAGCAAAGCCGGGAGCTTCCATACCCAAGATGGGAGCCATCACTTCACTGCCAAGGAAAAAGGCTGCAAAACCGAGCAGGCCTTTGCCAAGAATATTGATGCGGCCGCGCTCTTCGGCATTGTCCAAATCAGACCCGCCACGACCAAAAACGAGGCTTTTCCAGTTAAATAAGATAACCAGAATACCGATCAGGATCAGTCCGTTCGCCACATATAGAAATGACTTCATATAAGGCATCATGTCCGACATTATGCCCATCATAAACAATTTCATATTTCGTTCCTCCCATTAGAACCTGCGCAGACATTGTGCTGCTTTACTCACTCTATTGTTATCGGTATCCAATAAGCGACGTATTTTATTTCTTTTCAGTATAATACTTACTTGCACAAGCGCTTATATATTTTATATACCAACCGCACGGACCCTATCACGATTGACAAGGGATCAAAAGGGGATCAGGCCAAATAAACGACTGAAGCTCCTTGTTTTTCGCATCAGAAAGGATTTTTCATGCTGATAGGTGTTCCAAAAGAAATCAAAAATCACGAATATCGGGTTGGCTTGACGCCGGCCAGCGTTTTGGAGCTGACCTCAAGGGGCCATGACGTTATCGTGGAGCACAATGCCGCGTTTGAAATTGGTTTCGACGATGAAACCTATGCGGCGGTTGGCGCGCGTATTGCCCCGACAAAGGCTGAAATTTTCGAGCAGGCCGAGCTGATTATCAAGGTCAAGGAGCCGCAATTGGCTGAGTGTGCGATGTTCAGGCCCGGTCAGGTCTTGTTCACCTATCTGCATCTGGCGGCTGACCCGGCGCAGGCCAAGGCCTTGATGAAATCGGGTGTCACGGCAATCGCCTATGAAAGTGTGACGGACGATCAGGGCCATTTACCGTTATTGTCGCCGATGAGCGAGGTGGCCGGGCGCATGTCCATACAGGCGGGGGCTCATTGTCTGGAGATGATCAGGGGCGGCTCGGGGACGTTGCTTGGCGGGGTCCCCGGGGTCAAGGCAGCGCAGGTCGTGGTGCTTGGTGGTGGGATCGCGGGTACCAATGCGGCACGCATGGCGATGGGGCTTGGGGCTCATGTCACTGTGCTCGACATCTCTTTGCCGCGCCTTGAAGAACTCGATATGGTGCTGGGCTCGGCTTTGAATACCGTCTTTTCCAACAAGGCAACCATAGAAGAATATGTGCTGCAGGCGGATCTGGTGATCGGCGCGGTGCTGGTGCCGGGGACCAGTGCCCCCAAGCTTGTCTCAAAAGAGCTGGTCAAGCGCATGGAGCGCGGGGCGGTGATTGTTGATATTGCCATTGATCAAGGCGGATGTATCGCAACATCGAGACCAACCACCCACGAGGAGCCAACCTATATCATTGATGAGGTCGTGCACTATTGCGTCACCAATATGCCAGGCGCGGTGGCGGGGACCTCCACGCTTGCTCTCAATAATGCAACATTGCCGTTTGTAGTAAAGCTTGCTGATGAGGGAATCGAAAGGGCTGCAAAAGAGGACAAAAACCTCGCCAATGGTGTCAACATTAAGGCGGGGGAGGTCGTTCATGAGGTCGTTAGAGAGGCAATTCGTATGCTGTGAATAACTTTTAATAGGTTGAATATACAGAATAAATATATCATTTGGGGTGTTGCAGTTGCACGCAACAGATTGTCACATGCAAACAGTTGAATGTTGTGATATATTTAGGTCTGGTTTCATCGCTCATCGGGAAATAAGCGAGGAAGCCAACGCATCCCCACTATGGGGAGCATTGCTGTCTTCCTAACGGAACGCAGCTTATGTGATGCACTTGAAGCTAGATACAAGAATAACCTTCTTGTGCATCTGGCAAACTAAAAAATGGAGGTTACTCCAATGACTAACGAAACACATAATGAACCACTTATCGGACTTGGACTTGAAAGCCTGATTGCTCTAACATTTGCCGCCGGGATGTTTTCCCTCGCATTGTTAAGCCCTGTCCTCCATCTGTGGCTCCCTTTCTAATTCACTGTTGATTTTACAGCAGATACGGTAATTCGCATTCGGGCGGCCTTACAACAGGCCGTATAGAGTTTGCGGCGGCGATATGCAGCCCTGAACAAGAACGATTTACTGCAGACAAATAGACCCGATACAGCGCGTGTTATGAGCGAGGCTGTGTCGGGTTTTTTCGTTGCCGGCTGGTATTTGGGCGGCGCTTGCCTCAAAGTGACTGGGTGAGCGACCAATATCAGCAGTCAAGGAGCCACAAATCCAGGGGAGGGCGTGTGATGTCGGTGTTTTTGTATCAACTGTAAAGATACGCAATGAGCAAAAATTTCGGGACTATCTGGCAAAAGCGGCGGAAAGTTTCAAGGCGCATCGCGGTGAACCTTTGTTGCGGGGGAAGCTGGAAACGGTTTTCACGGGAGCGGCCGATTTCGAGGCCGTAGGGATTGTGCGTTTTCCAGACAGGCAGGCGGCTGACGACTGGTATCATGGCGATCAATATCAGGCCCTCATTCCTTTGCGCGACGAGGCGGTCGAGATGGTGTTGGCGGTTTTTTCGGATCTGACATAAGGGCAGCGGAAGATGAGCGAACCAGACGAGGGCCTGTACATCACGTTTGAAGATTTTATGCGTGTCGATATCCGGCTTGGCACGGTGGTTGATGCAAAACCTTTTCCCGAGGCGCGAAAACCAGCCTTGAAACTATGGATCGATTTTGGCGAAAAGGTCGGCATTAAAAAAACCTCTGCACAGATCACGGCACATTATCAGCCAGACCAGCTCATTGGCCGACAGGTAGCGGCGGTGGTCAATTTTCCGCCCCGCCAGATCGGCCCCTTCATGTCAGAAGTCCTGACCCTTGGCTTTGCCGATGACAAAGGGGGCATCGTTCTGCTCAAAGCCGATCAAACCCTGCAAAACGGGGCTCGGCTGTTTTAGAATCTCACGGCTATTCTTCGCTACACGCGGCCTGCTCTATAGTTGCCCTACCGCTTCGCTGTTTGAGGGCGATAGGGCGCGCAATGCGCGGCGGCCAGTCGGCCTTGCCGATGGTTACATCGG
>JAJRRW010000040.1 GCA_024279115.1 Alphaproteobacteria bacterium | reverse complement strand
CCAGCAGAACCAAAGGGGCAATCCCCACAGCCTCAGCAAAGAACAATCGTGAGATAAAGGAATGGTGGGCCCGGCAGGACTCGAACCTGCGACCGGACGGTTATGAGCCGTCAGCTCTAACCAGCTGAGCTACAGGCCCATCTGTATTTTATTGCGAGATATATAAGTCAGCCATATCAGGAGAAACGGCTCTCTCTGGCAAGCTTTGGCGCAATAAAAAGGTGCATTCGTGGTCAGATCACCACATTTATTACGGATTGAGCGCTGCATGCAAGTGCAAATCCACATCTCATTTTATTGTCACCATCTTACAGCCACGAATTAATGCGCATTTAATTTAAATAGTTAGTTATTACGGCGCCTTATCTCTTGTTTGCAAGTGATAAGAAAACCAGAAACCGGAGCTTTTACATGCGATTTTTCCCCAATTTTCAACAATTTGCGCCGCGACAGCCACGATCAATCATGGCGTTTGCCACCATGGCAGCGATTGCTCTGCTGGTTTTCAGCCAGCCCTTGCCGTTGCGTGCCCATGATGAAGACAAAGATCATGTAAAACCACCTCGCACCATGAGCCTGTCGGCCACGGGTTCTATCAGCACCAAGCCCGATATGGCCAGCATCAGCACCGGCGTAACAAGCGAAGCGGTGAAAGCAAGAGACGCCCTCGATGACAATAATGAGGCCATGGCGCGCATGATGAAAAGTCTCAAAGCGGCTGGCCTTGGGGACCGCGATATCACCACCTCACAATTTTCCGTGCAACCACGCTATCAGCACTTTAAAAATGGCCGCCCCGCCAGGATCATTGGCTACCGGGTCTCCAATTCCGTTCGCATAACGGTCCGCGACCTTGATCAGCTCGGAGCGATCCTGGATCGCGTCGTCACCGTTGGCTCCAACCGCATAAGCGGCATTCAATTTGGCCTCTTAGAACCAGAAAAAACCCTTGATGATGCCCGCAAACAAGCCATGCGCGCGGCGCTCGACAAAGCCGCGCTCTATGCAAAGGCAGCTGATGTGACGCCTGGCTCTATCTTGTCGATCAGCGAGCAGGCCAGCCAGAATTTCCCGCGCCCGATGCAAATGCGCGCCATACGAGCCAAGAGCTCGGTGCCGATTGCGCCAGGCCAACACACAACCAAAATCACCGTGCATGTCAAATGGGCCTTAGGCGAATAGATAATGGCTGCTGACAAGCGCCTTATTGCGCCGACCAGCCGCCATCAATGGACAAAGCGCTGCCGGTGATATTATGCGCCAGCGGTGAACACAAGAACAGCACCATGGCACCGATTTCACTGGCATCTGACAGGCGTCGGCTCGGCTGTTTCTCCGACAATAAATCGGCAATGCCAGCCTCGCGGTCGCCGTCGTGGCTTTTGGCTCTATCCTGTATCTGCGGCTCGATGAGGGCCGTTTGCGTCCAGCCGGGGCAAATTGTGTTGACCGTTACGCCGCCTTGCGCCCTGGTGCCAGCCTCGGCATATTCCAGTGCCGCCGCCTTGCTCAAACCATTGAGACCAAATTTACTGGCTACATAGGGAGCCTTGTTGATGGACGCCACCAACCCGTGAACCGAGGCGATATTGATGACCCGGCCATAGCCCTTTTGCGCCATTTTGGGCAAAGCATGACGCATGGTGTGAAAAGCGGCGCTGAGATTGACCGCCAGAACATGGTCCCAGATATCGGGCGTCGCCTCCGCCAGAGGTGTGGTGATCTGCACCCCCGCATTATTGACCAGAATGTCGACGCCGCCTCCCTCTTCCAACTGGGACATCATCCGGTCAACGGCGCTGACATCGCGTAGATCAGCGTCTAAATACTGGCTCGTTTTGGCCCCTGCCGCCGCCATTTGCGCCAGCAGCTCCCCCGCTCTTTGTTGATCGACAAGACCATGCAGCACGATCTGCGCCCCGGCTTTGGCCAGAGCGGTGGCAATAGCCAATCCGATGCCGCTGGTCGATCCCGTTATCAAGGCGGTTTTACTGTCCAGTGTTTGCTCGCTCATGGCGGCTCCCCTCGCATCGCTTGTTCGCTCTTATCGATTAGTGTGACGCTCAAATGGTGCTTTGTCGAGCTTTGACAATAGCTTGTCAGCGATGCAAAACCAGCCTCTCATCACTTTCCCCCTTGAAAAACACGAGGTACTGGTGAGATAATGTGTGATTGGAGCCATAACGCCAGCCACAAGTGACCTCGATCATATGAATAATGTTCTGTCTCTCGCCCTGCCGTTTTTTGGACTGATCCTGCTGGGATATGCGGCGGCCAAATCCTTCAAGCAGCCCGCTGGCGGCCAGGACTGGCTGACCATATTTGTGGTCTATTTCACGGTCCCCGCCCTGTTGTTTACTCTGCTGTCCAAAGCGCCGATCGAAGAACTTGGCAATGGTACTTTCATCCTCGCCACAACGGGGTCCGCGGCACTGGTGTTTTTCATCTCGCTCATTGCCTTTCGCATCATCTACGCAAATAATCTGGCGCAATCGGGCATGCGGGCTGCGGCCAGCGCCTATGCCAATGTGGGCTATATGGGGGTGCCGCTGGCAGTGGGGGCATTTGGCACAAAGGCCACTATTCCCGCAACATTGATCGTTTGTTTTGACAGCGTATTTTTCTTTATCATGGCCCCCATTTTGGTGGCTCTGGGCTCTCCTGGACCCTTGAAATTTACGGGCCTGGTGGGCGATATTTCCCGGCGAATTTTCTTGAACCCGTTGATTATCGGCAGCGCCGCTGGAGTGCTTGCCGCCTATTTCAAATATGTCCCGCCAGGACCGGTGGCGCGCATCCTCGACTATCTAAGCGCCGCCGCCGCCCCTTGCGCCTTGTTTGCGCTTGGCGTGACGGTTGCCGCACGCCCCTTGAAAAGCATGCCGCGCGGCACCGGATTGATGGTTTTTACCAAGCTGTTTGTGCACCCGCTTGCTGTTCTGGGTGCCGTTTTGAGTTTAGGGATAACGGGAATATGGATGAACACCGCCTTACTGCTGGCCACCTTGCCGACCGCGCTTGGCGTCTATGTCATCGCCAATCAATATGGCATTGAGACCCACTCCGTTTCCAACGCCATTTTGCTAAGCACCTTGCTATCCGTCCTGACCGTCACCTCTTTGCTCTATGCCATCGAACTCAACTGGCTGACGCCATAAGCGCAACCTTGGTAGAAATGGCGTCCATACGGCACCCGGCAAATTTTGAGGAGATTTTCCCGCAGCATGACGCCGCTGCAACGACCTGATACAAAGGGAAAATGGTGCCCGGAGGCGGATTTGAACCACCGACACGCGGATTTTCAATCCGCTGCTCTACCAACTGAGCTATCCGGGCATTTAGGTCTTTTTCGATTGGAAAACTGGTTTTCCCAAAAGTGTCCAAAGCGTGCATCAGATTGGAAACCAGAAGCGAAGCATTGGGGCAAGACCCGCCGTTTATAGTCTGTTCAAATCCTCATGTCCAGACTTCATATCCGACTTCGCGCAACTATCTTTGATGGGGCTGGGCAAGGGGCGGTCAGGGACGCAATCAGGGCGCGATCCAGGATCAACCGGGGGCCAGTCAGGCTGCTTGGCCCCTTGCCATGATCCTGTAATATTCAAGGTCAGACCCTGTTAGCGAACCAGAGTGATAAACTCGACACGCCGGTTTTCTGCGGCCTTGGGATCAGCACTGTTTTTCAAGCGCTCTTCCCCATAGCCCACCGCCAACAGCCGTTTGTCGGCAATTTTAAAGCGGCTTTTGAGAAAATCGAGCACTGCCATGGCGCGCTGCGACGACAGACCCATATTATATTTGTGGCCGCCAACACTGTCCGTATGCCCGGCGATCACGAACGTCGCATCAGCCAACTGGCCATCGGTCAAGGCCTTGCCAAGTATCTCTAGTTGCGGCAAGGCTTTGTCGCGTAGTTTCGCTGATTTGTAGTCAAACTCAATCACCACATCAATGGCGGGCAGTTTTTTCTCTTTCACCAGCTTGCCCAGATCCGTGCGCTGTTTTGTGGTGAGCAGCGCCACCTCTGCGGCTGGCTTTTTCACCTTTTGCGGTTGGGCCAGCGCGGGCTTTGACAGCGACTTGGCCCTTTCGGGCGCAGGTGTTGTCATTTTTGGCGCAACGCTCACAAGAGCTGGTTGCGCACTTTTATCACTTTCATAACTGATGGTTTTTTTCGCCGCCTGCTTTGGCTTTTCAACGACTAAGGGCTGCATTGCGGCAAGTTGGGCCTTTTTCTTGATGGCTTCCACCAGTTTGTCAGCGGCTTTTCGCCTGGCCAGATCGGCGGTTTTTGCCGGTTTTTCTGGCGCGGTCATTTTAGCTGGCTGTTGCCCGGCACCGCTGGCTGGTTCGCCCCCAGAAAGAGCCGCGACCAGCTTGCGCGTTGCCACATCTGTGGTGGCTTCAGCTTTGACCTTGGCTGGCTTAACTTCCACTGGCTTGGCCGTGACAATTTGTGTTTGCTCACCGGCAACAGGACCTGGAACGGTATTTGGCGAGGGCCAGACAGGGGGACGAACATTTCTACTGCTGTCCTCTCCGGTGATCGCTGCCACGAAACTGGCCACTTGCTGCCTTGGATTTTCCAAGGTTGAAAGACCTGCCATCGCGGTCCCCGCAACAAGAACAGCCCCACCCAATACTACCAACCGCTTCATACCTGTCTCCCAGAAACAAATTTTTGACCATACGCAACTATACTTCGCGCCTGAATATAACGAGAACACCGCCGATCCGCAAGTTATGAGACTGCTATGTCAATGTGTCATGCGCGCACCAGGACGATTTGCCTCAAAAAAGACAGGGCATACAGATAGTTCCAACGCCGATTGAGCGTTAACCACAGTCTGTATTTGCGGTGGAAATAATCATGAAAAGCCAAGCCAAGCCAAGCCAAACCGGCTACTGGTCGCCATTGATATTGGAGGCGATGAAATAATTGCGCACGGTGCGCTGTTTCTCTTCCATGCTTTGTTCAGCCACATGGCGTTCATGGATGGCGAAAATCGTGCGCAGTCGCTGGTCGTGATGAGGGCTCTCCAGCAGCACTTTATCTTGTGTTTTGGATTGCAAAAAGCTGCTCACCCACTGGCAATCTTCTTGTAAAATAATCATGCAGCGCAACATGCCGCTGCGCACGGCGCGCTCATAGGTCAGGGCCATCACGGCCTTGCGCTCGACAACGGGTGCGCCAAGAAACTGGGCGACGACGGTGTCGCGAAAATGGCCGTTCCAGCGTTTGATGAGCGCATTGCCGATCAGCTCCCTGTCGACCTCATGGGGCACAATGACCATCGGCTGCTCTGGCGTGGTTTGACGGGCCGCCTGCTTGACGGTCTGTATTAAGCCGCCATTGGGGATCACATCGGCAATATTGGCTTCTTCGAGGGGTCGGATTTTCATGGCCACCGTGTGGTCATCAATACGCGTAAAGGTGGTGAGAGAAAAATCAATGGTGTCTTCTTGCGACCGGGTACGGCGTAACTTGTGCTGCTTGTAGCGCCCCCAGATGCGCGTCAGGATCGCCCCGCCGACAAAGCCGCCAAGCGCCGTCATCACCCCGGCCCAAAAATTCTCGACAAAAAACGCCAACATCGGTTCAAACATCTAGTAAATCTCCCTCCACGCACCCCGCAGGCAGCCTAGCTCAAACCAAACAATTGCACCACAGATAATGTGATGCGCTGCCCGCAGAAAAACTCACTCCTGAACGCTCACGACTTGTGACGTCCCCCCCACCACATAGGGTTTCCAAAGGGCGAGCCCTTTGGCGGGATCGCAAGGGCGGAGCCCCTTCATTGGGCGGTGGGGAAAATAACGCCCCTCCCCTAGCGGTCTGCCTCTCTCAAATTGATGGGTATCGCAATTTGTTTCAACCCATACACCTAACGCTTCCCGGGCTTGCCCCGGTATCCAGGGCAGCGGGTGGCAAACCATTGAAGGGGCAAGAAGCGTGGCCTCTGGATCCCGGCTCTGCGCCAATCGTCGCTGTAGCTCCTCGGGCTTGCCCAGGGAGCGAGAGAAAAGAAACCCGCGCGATCCTGCCGTCGCCCCTCCCCTAGTCCTCATCCATTTTCAACGCCTTGATAAAGGCTTCTTGCGGGATGTCGACTTTGCCGAACTGGCGCATTTTCTTTTTACCGGCTTTTTGTTTTTCCAGCAGTTTGCGTTTGCGGGTGATGTCGCCGCCATAGCATTTGGCGGTGACGTCCTTGCCCATTGAGCCGATGGTTTCTCTCGCAATGACTTTGCCACCAAGGGCCGCTTGAATGGGTATTTTGAACAGGTGGCGGGGAATGAGGGTTTTGAGTTTTTCGCACATGCTCCGGCCACGGGCCATCGCTCTGTCCGCATGCACGACGATGGATAAAGCATCGACGGGTTCGGCATTGACGAGGATTTGCATCTTGACGAGATTGCCCTCTTCATAACCGGTCAGAGTATAGTCAAAACTGGCATAGCCGCGGGTGATGCTTTTGAGGCGGTCGTAAAAGTCAAACACCACCTCGTTCAATGGCAGATCATAGACCACCATGGCGCGCGATCCCGCGTAAGTCAGGTCTTTCTGGCGACCGCGCCGATCCTGACACAGCTTTAGCACCGCGCCCAGATATTCGTCGGGCACCAAAATGGTAGCCTCGATCCAGGGTTCTTCGATGCGCTCGATTTTCATCACATCAGGCATGTCGGCTGGATTGTGCAGCTCGATCTGCGTGCCATCGGTCAAGTGAATATGATAGATCACCGAGGGAGCTGTTGTGATGAGTTCAATATCGAACTCGCGCGTTAAACGCTCACGGATAATTTCCAGATGCAGCAGCCCCAAAAACCCGCAACGAAAGCCAAAACCAAGCGCCGCCGAGGTTTCCATCTCAAAGTCGAAGCTGGCATCATTGAGGCGCAGTTTGGCCATGGCCTCGCGCAGATCTTCAAACTCGGAGCTATCAACTGGAAATAATCCGCAAAACACCACGGATTGCGCCGGTTCAAAACCGGTCAGGGCCTCGACACAGGGATTTTTCTCGTCCGTTACCGTATCACCAACACGGGTATCAGCCACCTGCTTGATGGCGGCGGTAAAAAAGCCGATTTCGCCCGGTCCCAAGATATCGGTCATTTCCTGCTTGGGGCGAAACACCCCTACCCGGTCAATCAGATAGTTGGCGTCCGTGGACATCAGCTTGACCTTCTGGCCCTTTTTCAAGATACCATCAATCACCCGCACCAGCACCACAACGCCTAGATAAGCATCATACCAGCTGTCCACCAGCATGGCTTTCAAGGGGGCATCAATATCGCCCTTTGGCGATGGCAGCCCCGTGACGATGACTTCCAGCACTTCTTCGATACCAATGCCGGTTTTGGCGGAAATTTCCAGAGCCTCGCTAGCGTCCAGTCCGATCACATCTTCGATCTGTTGACGGATGCGTTCTGGTTCTGCGGCTGGCAGGTCAATTTTATTGAGCACCGGAATGATCTCATGATCATTTTCCATGGCTTTGTAGACATTGGCCAGCGTTTGCGCCTCCACCCCTTGCGAGGCGTCCACCACCAACAAGGAACCCTCGACAGCAGCCAGCGAGCGGCTGACCTCATAGGCAAAATCCACATGTCCCGGCGTATCAATTAGATTGAGCTGGTAGGTTTCCCCATCCAGCGCCTTATAGTCGAGACGCACGGTCTGCGCTTTAATGGTGATACCGCGCTCGCGCTCAATATCCATATTGTCGAGCACCTGCTCTTTCATATCGCGCGACGCCAGCCCGCCAGTCACCTGAATAAGGCGATCTGCCAAGGTGGACTTGCCGTGGTCAATATGGGCGACAATGGAGAAATTGCGGATCTTATCCAGCGGAGTAGGTTGGTTTTTGCTCATCAGGGCCTATTTAAATGTTCTAACTGTCTTTTCACGACGATATCACATCCGCAAACACCGCAGCACAGTGTCTGCTGGCGTCAAAGCTTGGTGATCAGGTCGCAAGAAAAGGGTCGGTTAACCGGTCTGTATGCCATGATGTACTGCGAACAGCCCCGTTCTGTCGATAGAAAACGCCACATTGACCCCGCCATCATTGTCACGGCAACATTGTCACGGCAATAAGGAAAAATCAGTTGACCGGACAAATAACGCCGATTTGTCAAACTTAACCCTCTTCATTAATATTCGCGTGCCCCCTACGAAAATCCTATACGGGATTGAAAAACCACAATATATTGAATTGGTTTTATAAATTACGATTGAGTTCATGAAAGTATTCACTCTCACAACGGGGCGTACAGCCCTCTATCTGGCCTTTTTGGGCCTCGCATTTCCATCGAACGCCATTGCTGGCGGGCTTGATAAGGGCGTCAAGGTCGACAAGCATGGCGGAGCTGGGGGGCGCTTGCGTGCTCCAGAGACGGCCCCGTCCAAACAACAATTGCGCCCGGTTCCCCCGTTGCAAGATCGCTTGATGCGCCCCTCTTTTGATCAGCCCGACACAAAGACGAAAACTATGCAAGAGGCGCAAGAGGCACGGGAGGCGACCAATGAAAAAGGCGGGAGCGATGCCCCTGCCCGAACCGCAACGCCAACCGCCAGAGCCTATACAAAAACCATCGGCGCGATGATCGCAGACAATAACATCAAAGGCCGCCGAACAGGCCATATAAAACTCTATGCAAAACAGGGAACCTGGGGGCCCGGGGTGAAAATCCAGGCCTGCTTTGGTGACAATGTTTTGACCAAATTTACAGTTGCAGACAAGGGAGCCAGTGGCTCTTTGCGGTTTCAGGTCCAAGTCGTCCCCACCAACAAGAGTAAAAGCGCTGGCAACAAGTGGGTGCCAGTCTCGCCGGGGAAACTGATCAGGGGCCGCTATATCTATCTTAGGGCCCAATCGGTACGCCAAAGCGATGTGATCACCTTGAGCACCGTGGGCATTTGCATTGACCGTCCAGCAGCTAGATAATACCAAGATGCCTGATGATTTGACCTTTGCCTTGGGATCAGCGCCCAGCGCCAGGTTGGCCGCGTTTGAGGGAACATGCGAGATGCTCTGGAAACTGATCGTCAAAATAGCCCGTCTCTATGCCCTTATCGCCCTTAGCGTCATAGGCCTTATGCTGGCGAGCGATAAAATCGTGTCAGTGCAGCCAGGCAGCGGCACGGCGATGCTGTCTATGTTCTTTCCCTATGGCGTGCTGGCCGGTCTCACGCTGAGTTTTTTCTTCATGAAGCTTGGGGGATGGATCACCCTCAGTGCTGTTGCTGGATTTTATCTCACCTCTTACTGGCAATCTGGTCTGTGGTCGCAAAATGACCTGCCCTTGATACTGGCAGGACCGGCACCGATTTTTTTGCTGGCCCATTTTTTCAAATCACTTGGCGCCCGCAAGCGCAAAGACAAATAAGCCCTTTGAATTCAAAGCCCCCACAATGCAAAGAGGCCATCTGCAAGATTGCAAATGGCCTCTTTGGGTCTTCAAAGCATTTTGTGTCAATGAAAGCACTGACGCACACAGCCTATCTCTTCCCGAACACGCAGACCGTTCCCTTTTTGGGCGGGAACGACAGTCTCGCTTTATGGCTCAATCGAATGCTGGAGATAAACCTGCGACCACCTTTAAGATCGAGCGGCCCGGTTGAATCGCCACTATCCAATCGACCTCGATAAGACAGAACCTGCGAGGCACCATTGCCAAAAGTCACCCTGGCTTCATAGATCGTCATCCTCGCCTTGCCAGCCTTCAGCATCAGACTTGTGAACCGGCCGTTGCTGCGTTTAAGCCTGATGACGTCCACGTCTTTTTTGAAGGCAGCTTTGGCACAACCAACCCTCACCCATTCACTCTCTTGTATGGGCCGATTATCGGCGCGATCAAGACAATTGCGTAATTGCGCTCTGTGCCGGACGATAAAGCGATTGGCAGCCCGCAAACCGTTGCGGCGGCACCAGCGGCGATGACGCTGAGCATTTCCATGCCAGTTCGCCCCGATGAAACTGCACGAATTGCGCCTTGAGCGATTGAACTGGGCCACGGCCCGTTCCGAATAATCACGACAACTCCCCAGACCAGCGACCGGATCGACAGGTGGCGCTACCGGGCGTCGAGGCCGTGGCTCTCGGGCAACCTGCTCATCGACGGAGCGCGAGGAATTCGCCCAATAACTACCAAATGGCATGGCAATCACGCCAAGCACTTCATTGGTATGATTGGTTTCACGGTCCCTGCTTTGCTCTTCTTGCAAACGCATCTCGACCCGGCGAGAGGTTAGATTTCGGTAGCGAATGTCAAATGTATCGGCACCATTGGAAGATTGTGCCCTTGCAAAGATGGCTGGCACCCCGCCAAGCGATTGGGGAAAGCAATCCGGCGCCACTTGTCGTTGGTACGCGACACACGGCCACTCCAGACCCCAACACCTCGTTCCAGACCGGCATCAAGACGATGACGACCTTGCGACATCGCGACAAACGCAACGGTTTCACGCGCATGCCCCTGGCGATCACTTTCCTGCTCGCTTAACGCTACCTCGAACTGACGACGGGTAACGTTTTTGATACGCGAACTCACCGGATCTGCGCCCCTGAAGGTCTGGATCTGGGTAAGCACCACGGGAGCCTGGCGCCATCTGTTGGACAAACGAACCGAGGACCAGTCACGATTAACCATGTCAGCGCCTGTGACAATTGTACCGGCCTCAATGACGACCCCGTCAAAATTGTGAACGCCTTTTTCAATCACCATATAAGAAAGACTTTCGCGGATATGAGCTCCATCCTTACCAAATTCCTCGATGCGGAATTCAAAGCCGCGCGGGGACACACTGCGAACCCGTGCATGTGCTGGATCACCGCCGTTAAACGAGACAGGCCCCATAATCACGACCGGATCTCTAAATCTTTTCGAAAACCGCACCTTGTGCCATTGGCGGGCGTTTCTCTGGCGCACCTGCACCGAACCGGTTTCCATGACTCTGGGCTGTGCAGCGCGGCTGACACAACGATTAATGAAACTTGCACGCAATTGCGTTTTGGCACGTGCTTGCCGGCCATTAAGAGTGCGGCAGGCCTTGTAATGCGTCTTGAAGTCACTTGCCCAGGTCACACCACGTGTCCGGCAACCGTTCTGCTTTGCCTGATCGACTTGATTGAGCGCATTGTCTGCATAGATTTCACAGCGCTCTGAGCGAGCACCCCCACCGCGCCGGATACAGGCGGCCAGCTTTGTTTGGGCCTGCTCCAGAACATTGCGTCGCTTGGTGCGACCATTATCGAGGCACCACTGATAAACCCGCTCATGTTCATTGTCCCATTCGCGGTTCGGCGTCCGGCAATTATTGGCATCAGCCTGCTCAAGGACATCCATGGCCGTATTGGCATAGCGGTCACATTGGCGGTCGCGGCGCACACGGCGATTATCGCGACATTCTTGTAGCTGGTCATTACGTGCAACAGTTTCCCGTTCGGCGGCCCGCCTTGAGCCCCCCATGCACCAGCGATAATGTTTGCGATAATTGGACTGCCATCTGTTGCCCCGCAAATTACAGCGCCGGGAGAGGGTTTTATCTTGTTGCTCAAGCGCCTCTTCGGCATAATTGGCGCAGCGTTCTGCTTTGTTGGGGCGCGTTCTTTGTACAACGCGCTTGACGCCAGATGTGCAACATTCATTGGCGTGTTTTGGACCAACACTATGTTTGAGACGGCATTGCGGAGGAATAATTTCGTTCTGGCCACCAAAACCGATGTTGAGATCTGGGCCAAGCTTAAAATTGATGCCCTCTTTTCTCTTGGTTCTTTGCTTGATAAACGTCCAGGCCTTGCAGCTCGCATCATCTTTACAGGCGCGCCGGCATACCTGGAAGCCATCTCCGGCCTGCAAGGTCAAAAACTGATAATCACCGCCAATGCGCAGGCTGTCTTGTTCCTCGGCCATGGCCTTATTGATCGGCGCAAACAAAATAACGATAGTTGCAAAGAGGGCAAAGAGCGCTCCCTTGTGAATCTGGAAGATCGTTCTGGACGGCTGCATGCGGTGCTCCTCATTGAAACGCCAGGAAATAAACGGCGTGTTCTTCTTTGTATCGGGGCATAACGGCCCCGATCACTAGCAATTTTTTAACTATAGTATGCCTGCTGTTTCACAAAATTAAAACAGGGTACTGCATTTTTTTTGAACAAGTGTGTTTCAAGATACTCGAAAACCCGTTCACAAAGGCAAAAAACACCGCCCTCTCAAGGTGAGGCGGCATTTTTTGGGCTTTTGCACTATGTTGCTGATCTAGCGCACCGTGCGCGCGGGTTGATCTAGTACCCCACATCGTCAGTTCGTGAGTCGTGGCGAAACTTCTGATTGACGATTATATCGTCAAGAAATGCCTTCATGACGTGTTCGCGAATTTATGATTCCGGGTACTAGCGCGGACGACCAAAGGGCAGGCGAATGCCAAATTTGCAGGTTGAAAGCAGTGCTTTTCGCTCCAGCATCTTGCGAGAACGGCGCCCGGTCGATGCCTTCGCGCACCATTTATAATGGCCGATATAGCTGTCATGCCAATATTTGCCGCGATAGTTGCAGCTACGGGTCAAATTCTTTTCGAATTGGCGCACCGACCGCACGGCATAGGTATCGCAGGCTTCGTTATAAGCGCCACCACCGCGCTCAAAACATTTCGAAAGCTCCGCTTCACGATATTTCAACTCGCCATCACGATTGACCTTTGAAGTCTTGGCACACCAGGCAACATGACGGTCATAATTCGCTAACCAGCGGCGTCCTTTGAGACCACATTTGAGCTTGCGATTGGAACGCGTTTGCTCACTTGCCAGACGGGCATAATGATCGCAGGCAACTTTGCCTTCGTCGCCGCTGCCACCTTGTGCGACACATCGCTCCAGCGTATCGGCACGCACCTGTACTTCGTTGCGGATATCCCAGGGATCAACCTTCAAACACCATTGATAATGACGACGATAATCACCGTGCCACCGACTGCCGGAAAAGCCACATTCGTTACGCCGGGCCTTGCCATACTGCTTGACGGCTCGCTTGGCGTAATTATCGCAGCGCTTCACATACGGCCCACCGCCTCGTTGCAGACAAGACGACAGGTTCGCGCGGGCATCGCGTAGCACATCTTCATTGGCATCATCTTTGTTGCCACGACACCAGCGAAAAGCCTCATCATATCCACCAAGCCATGTGGCGGGTGTCAATTGACAATTATTGCGCCCCGCCGAACTGGCAATATCGTCTGCTGTTTGCGCAAAGCGCTGACATTCGCGATCAGTCCGGCGTCGGTTTGTCGTACAGCGCTGCAAGGCCCTTTTGCGACCAGCAGTGGCCGCGTTTCGCTGTTTTGGCGTCAAGGACAGACAACCGCGGAAATGGCTTTTATAGCGCTCATTCCAATTTTCCCCGCGATAGCCGCATTTGCGCAGCAGGTTTTCATCCTGCTGATCGAGCGCCAGGCTGGCAAAATCGGCGCAAATTTCGCGGCGACTTTTCTTTTTGGCTACCTTTTTGACACCTGAAATACAGCATTTGCTGGGACGGGCCGGAGCCACGAACCGCTTCAGACGGCACTGGCGGCTTGGCTTGATAAAGGTCCATGATTTGCACCTGGCATCATCACGGCAACTATCTTCGCACCAGCGATAACCGGACCCTGGGGGGACGCTCAGATAATTATAGTCGCCGCCAATGCGGATCTGGTTGGCTTGCGCCGCCATCGCATTTGGCGCATAGGCGACACCAGAAACCATCAAAAACCCGGAAACAACCAGAAACGATGTCAAACCAGCAAGGACAGATCGTTGCAGACCCTTGAGATGAGTTGAGCCTTTGAGAACACATTTTTTAAGACCAAAAGCCTGGCGCATATAAACAAAACCCTTAACTACAAAAAGAAACCCGCAAACTGGCTGAAAACATGTGAACAGCTACGTGTCACGCCAATATTTCCAGATTGATCAGGCCAATACCATTGATGACCCAGGTCACAGACTCATAAACGGTTTTCGACTGTGTTGACCTGATTCCCCCCTCAAACTGGCGAAGATCAGGTCAATCTTGCAGATTTGTCTTGAAAGAAGCATTATCGGCGCAAAAAATCAGCAATGATACCAGTACCACTCCAGATTTTTTACTCGATTCTGCTCCTTTCAAGACAAACACAGCGCAAATCCGTTCATGGGTCTATGACCTGGCATATTCTAGTCAGGAACCGCTCATTGTTGCAACCCCCGTCAGCTTTTAAGGGGAAGGCTTTCAATGACACATTCTTGTTTTCTCTATAAATCCGCACGCCACAGACAAAAAGGCCGCGAGCAGTTGTCTGCGCGCGACCATTCCCTATATACCGGCATTTGAAGACGTGTTGCGACCTAGTCTTCAAGCTCAAATGTCAGCTTTACGGTGACGCGATAGCTGATGATCTTGCCAGCTTTGACCGTCGCGCTTTGATCCTTGACCCATACGGTTCTGATCCGCTTGACGCTTTTGGAAGCCTTCTTCACAGCATTATTGGCCGCATCGCTCCAGCTCTTTTCGCTGTCAGCCATAATCTCAATTACTTTTATGATCGCCATAACAGTTTATCCTTTTTACAACACTTTTTTTAAAATTAATCATACTGGTTCTTTTTGTGCCCCCTTATGCTCGACAACTCCAGTTTCCGCCACATTTCGAGGCCAGGACTAAATCAGTACCAAAATATATATACGGTCAGCTGTCACATAATTCCATAGGTCAGCTGTTCCATCATTCAGAACCTTGGTTGTCAGCACACCTGTACCTGCTGATCGGTTGCGTAATAACAGGCCTGTTATCAGGTCCACACATTGTCCGCAGGCGTTTCGTTTATCAGGTTGGCTGGCCCAGCAAATCGAAAGCGTAGCGTACGTATGGACATTCTCAACCTCATCTCAACGGCCCGTCAGGGGCAAACTGTCTCTTTGTTCGGGAACCATTTCAATTTATCACAACAACAGGTTGAAGCAGTGCTTGGCTATGTTGTTCCCATGCTGGAGGACGCCCTGACGCGCTGCATGGCAAGCCCGCAAGGTCTGGCGGCCATTCTTGCACAACTGGCGTCGGGTCAATATCAACGGGACCTCAATGCCCGCGATCTTTTCGAAAATTCACGGATCCTTGCCAACGGCACCGGTGTTCTTAGCTTGCTCTTGCGCAATGAAGCAATCATGCGCACGGTTTCCTTTGTGGCGGCCGAAGGCTCTCACGTCGATGTCGTCATGGTCAGACGCATGATGCCCTATATCGCTACCTTTTATATGGGAGCGCTGGCCAAACGTTCAAGCGAACCGTTGCAACAACTTGCCAAACGCTGCCCCAATATCGGACCGTTTAGCAATCACGCCACCTATCAGGCTACGACCTACAAGCTCGCCGAACTTGTGCTGGCAAAAGCCCCGCGCCGAAACGCAAAACCGCCAAAAAGCAACCCAAGGGGTCGATCAAGGATATTCTCAACACGCTTGCCAGGGTCGAAATGGATGAGAAAGTCAGCTCTCATTATATAAATGAGACAGGCACAGCGACTGTTTAGTCGCTGTTCACAACGGTGGCTGGTCGGGACCGCTTGCGCACAACAACCAGATAGAGGCCCGCCAGCACCAAAACAGCGGCGATGATTTTATCGGCGCTAAAGCGCTCCCCCAGCAACAAGGCTGCCGACGCCATGCCAAATATCGGCACCAGCAAGGAGAATGATGCCACTCTGGCAGCCTGATACTGGTGCAGCAACAGCCCCCAGACCCCGAACCCGAAAATAGTCGCCCCGTAGGCCATAAAGGCAATCGATGCTGTGCCGCTCCATGACAGACCGGCAAGGGCCCTAACCACCTGATCTGGTCCCTCTACCAGCAAGGAGAGGAGAAACATTGGTACTGTGCCAATCGCCGCCACCCAGATCAGCAGTGCAAACATGTCAATGGACCCGGCCCGCTTCATCAATATATTGGTAATCGCCCACGACAAGCCGCCAAGAATGGTCAGCACCAGCCCCAACATGGTGCCGCTGCCGTCTTTTGACAGGGCAATCAAGGCCATGCCCGTTACCGCCAGTGCCATACCGAGCAGTTGTCGGCCAGCGGGTTTTTCACCAAGCCAGACGATTGCCAATAGCACAGTGAAAAATGCCTGCAACTGAATGACAATCGAGGCAATGCCCGCTGACAGGCCCGCAGACATGCCAAAGAATAAAAGATTGAACTGGGAAACGTGAAAAAAGCTGATGGCCGCCAGTGCCGACCAGGAAATATCGGGGCGTTTGACAAAAAACACCGCCGGAACAGCCGCCACCAGAAAACGCATGGCCGACAGCAGCAGGGGCGGCATATCGCCAAGCCCCCAATGGATCACCACAAAATTGAAGCCCCAGACGGCCGTCACCAAAATGGCCAGTAAACTATGCTGAAGGCTCATTGCCGTGGTTTCCGCTCTCTAAAATGCCAACATACCTCGGGCTTTGCTTCAACATCCTAATACGGGCACCCCTTTAAAAAAAAGGATGCCCGCCAAAAAGGAGGGGTGGCTCACCGCATTGATGAGACACCCTTCCAAGTTTCCGGAAAAAAGACAGGTAAGAATTTCCTCCGGAGTGAAATTTGTACAAATTCCTACTTGTTGACCGCCGCGCAATATGCTTTGGCGGTGGCCAGATGTTCGGCCTGTTCTCTGTGGCAACGCCGGTCATGCAACGCGGCCAAAGGATCCTTGCGAGCGGCCTGCGCCATTGCCCAATCGAGGTCACAGCGCAAAAGGCCAATATCCTTGAGCATGTGGTCGTCAAGATTGTGCAATCTGCTCATCTCTTTGTGAGCCTTAATTCTGCGTGCCAAACCTGTCAGTGCCTTGCGGCTTGCCAGCGATTTAATTGCTGCGCTAAAGCCACTGATATTGAAGTTTCCAATGTTGAATTGCCCGGGGGTGGAGCTATTGAAGAATATCATGATCTTTACCTTTTTAAGCCAGCCGACACCGTTGCCGTATAGGGTCTATACGGCGGTTTAAGCGATGGGTTTTGCATTTAAGTTTTGGTCTTGCCTGCAGTCATCTGCAGTGCATGTATTAGAAGATAGTTCTTTTTATATATTTGTCTAACGAAAGTTTTTGATGTTATAGTTCAATATTATTGAACTAATAAGAGCCACGTCTTTTTTTTATGAGGTCAGCTATGGCACTTCTTGATACCGATCAACTCGTTACCTTCATCGCCATCGCGGATACGGGCTCCCACGCCAATGCCGCCGAAAAGGTTTTCAAGAGCCAATCCGCCATTTCCATGCAAATGAAACGGCTCGAAGAGACGGTTGGAAAGCCTTTGTTTCAGCGTATTGGCCGCGCCAATCAGCTGACGCCTGAGGGGGAGCACCTGCTGGGATTTGCCCGGCGTCTTATCACCTTGAACGAGCAGGCCATGGCCGCCTTGACCAAACCTGACCTCCAGGGACGTATTCGTATTGGCGCTCCTGATGATTATGCCGAACAGTTCCTGCCCGTTATTTTGTCGCATTTTTCACAGACCCATCCGCGCGTCGAGGTGGAGGTGGTGTGCGAGACCTCCAGCGGATTATGGCACCGCATCAAGACTGACAAAATCGACCTGGCGATCGTCAACAAGGATTTCGTCAAGGACGAGGTGGAAGGGCAACTGTTTCGGGTCGAGCCTTTACACTGGGTGACCAGCATGGGTCATCTGGCTCATGAAGAAGCGGTCCTGCCTTTGGCGGTGGTTCCCGATGGCTGCACCTGGCGCCAGGCCGCCGAGGATGCGCTCGACGCCATTGGACGCCCCTATCGCACCGCCTATATGAGCGCCAGCACGCTGGGCATGAATGTAGCCATTCAGGCCGGGCTGGCCGTTGGCATCATGCCACAAAGCGCCATTTGCCCCGGCGATTTGCGTATTCTCACGGAAGAAGAAGGATTTCCGCCCCTGCCCCAGGCAAAGATCGCCCTGATACATGGTAAAAAAATCAATTTACCCCATATCAAGGCCATGGCGGATCATATTATCACACGTCTGACAAACCTGCCCACCCCCGAAGCGCTGTACAAGCTTGCCCATAATGCCAGCTAGGGTTTCCACTTGTTGAGCTTTTGATCAAAGGCCAGATAGGCGCCCTCATAATAGGCTTTGGCTATTTGCGTATGAAGACCTGTGGCGTTTTCAACGACCCTGGCGACGCTCCCGTCCGGTTTGAACGTAAATTTTCGCACCGTTCTGCGCGGCCCGAGCACCGACAGGCCATTCTTGTCATAATAGCCCAGATATTGATAATTTGCGATCAGCGCCCGCCCCTCGCCCACCGGCACATCAAAAATATTGCGACCATAAAAGAAGGACTTATAGTCCATGGTGAGCATGGCAAGAAGACTGGGGGCGAGATCGATCTGACTGGCAATCGTGTCGATACGCCTTGGCTTTACAAGCTTTGGCGCATAGATCATCGCGGGGATATGATAGCGTGAGACCGGCAAGTCCTGCTTGCCAGCCCCCCCTGCCGTATGGTCCGCAACAATGACAAACAGCGTTTTATCGAACCAGGGCTTGCTGCGCGCTTTTTTGAGAAAATCACCAATCGCCCAATCGGAATATTTCACCGCCCCATGACGATGGGTCCCGGAGGGAATATCAATACGTCCCTCGGGATAGGTATAGGGTCGATGGTTTGACGTCGTCAAAACGTGAAAGAAAAACGGCTTGCCGGTTTTTTGCGCTTCGTCGGCCGATTTGAGCGCCTGCTCGAATAAATATTCGTCCGCCATGCCCCAGGCATTTTCGAAGCCTATTTCGGCATCGGGGACCGAGGGCTCGTCAATGACCTTGTACCCATTGCCATCAAAGAAGTTGTTCATATTGTCGAAATAACCGCGCCCGCCATACAAGAAACGCACATCATAGCCCTTGGTGCCAAGCACATTCCCCAGCGACCACAAATCACGTTCCTTGCCAAGACGCTTGACGATGGAGCGCCCTGGAGTCGGAGGGATTGACAAGGTGACGGCCTCCAGACCGCGCGTGGTGCGAGTGCCCGTCGCGTACATCTGGTTGAAAAACAGAGATTTATCTGCCAGATCATCGAGTACTGGCGTCAAATTTTTCTTGTTGCCAAATGTCCCCATGAATTTGGCCGAGAAGGACTCCACCATAATCAGCATGACATTGTTAAAACGCGGCGTGCCAGGATTATCAATTTTGCGGGTAATATCAAAACCATCTGACGAGGTGAATTTCGCGGTCTGCTCCCCGATTTCCTGACGCAAGATCCTGGCGGCGCGTTGCTCTTCAAGCACCGCGTAAAATTCCATATAGCTCAACTCATTATTGCGAAATGCGGCAAACAGCTGGTACGGCCCGTTACTGGCCAGCTCGCGGACCTGCACATTGCTCTGGCCGCCACGCAAATGCTGGCCAATCACCACAACAAACAGACCGGCAAGAGCGAAATTGGCAACCGCCAGCATGGTGCGTCTTTGAAAGGGTTCGCGCACTTCAACAACCGCTTTGATGGTGCGCCGCATGGTGGCGTAATAGACCAGAAACGAGATCACCGCCAACGCTGCAAGCAAGGGAAAGACCGGATAGGATTCCAGAATATTATTGCTGACCTCGCGGCGATAAACCAGATAATCAACCGAGATGAAATTGAACCGCACATTGAACTCGTCCCAAAACAAGAACTCGCCAATCACCGTAAAGCCCATCACATAAATCGTTACAAACACCATGACATGCAAAAACAGCTCATTGAGCTTTGTTGCCCACAGCTTGTCGGGGGTCAGCCATAAATAAAGGCTTATGGGAACAAGCACATACAGGTAATAACCCGTATCGAACAAAAATCCCAGGCCATATATATGCACGGCTTGCGCAACCGAGATGCTGGTCCCGGCCTTCATCGCCACAAACAGTAAAAGGCATCTGGTCGCCATGAAATAAAACAAGGCCAGAAGGTAAATGCGCCACGCCAGTTGATAGCGGCTGGCGTTTATAAATTTTGAATTGCTCAAGCTGATTGTTCTCCGCCTTAGGCTTGCGATCATGTAATCGGGGCAAAGCTATGTTCGAACCACTCTGGTGTCAACAAAAGCGCGAGCGTTTGTTGAATGATGCGCTTTTCGTGCCCGAGCGCCCGACAATGGCCTGACAACCTGTTGAGACCATTCAAAGCCTGTGTTCCAATAGCAATGGCTGACCGCTCCACACGAGAAACAGTCCGCCGCATCCTGGCGGCTCTATCTTGTAAAACCGGGCATATCTTCTTTGCAAAAATCAATAATATTTTAGTTGGGAAAAAAGGCTCATTTCAAGTAGACACAAACAAGCATGCGGGCAACAAGGTTCGGTTGCAGCCTTTTTGCGAACCTCGACAGACTGCTGACACAAATTTTTATAAAATGCACTACCACTACGAGAATATTATTGAAAAAATTGGGGGGAATAAACATGCAGGCACTAAGTTTTGAGGGCAAGAGCCTTGAATATTTCAGAATTTGGATCGTCAACATCTTGCTGACAATTGTCACCGTGGGACTATACTATCCTTGGGCCAAGGTGAGAACCAATCGATATTTCTATGCCAACAGCCAACTGGGCGGCAGAAATTTTGAATATCACGCGACTGGAAAACAGCTTTTCTTTGGCTACCTGATCGCCATGGGATTGTTTGTTCTATATACCATACTGCAACAGATTTCACCCATATTAGGCCTTATATTATTTGCAGCCTTTTTGCTGGCGCTGCCCTGGATTGTCTGGCGCAGCATGATCTTTGGCCTGCGCATGACCAGCTTCAGCAATGTGCGCCTGGGCTTTGCCGGCAAGCTGAAACCGGCCTATCTCAACTATCTGGTGCTTCCCGTGGGCCTTTATATCCTGTTTTTTATGCTCATTGGGATCATGGTTTTTTCCATGAAATATATGAGTGAGGCAGGCATGCCCATCGCTCCGACCGTCATTGTTGGCGTGATCATGGGATTGACCACCCTGGTTTATTCCATCTGCGCCCTTGCCTATTTGAAAAAAAGAAACACAACTTATCAGCTAAACGGCACGCGATATGGTCAGGGCATTTTTCAAACCGATATCCGTGTCGGTCCACTTCTCAAATATGCCTTTCTGGGGCTGTTCTTTGGATTGATTGGCTTCCTCCTGTTTTCAGTGGTCGCGGGAGTGATCATGAGCTTTTTTATCGACCTTGGTGTGCTCGGTGCCATCGGAAGTTCGGCTGTGGAAGACCCTGGATCAATAAAAATGATGTTGCCTGTGCTCATGCCGATTATTGCCGTCATTTATCTGGGATTGATCTTTGTCATTGTGCTTGCCGGGTCGTATGTGATCTCCAGACAAAGAACATATATCTATGACAACACCACGCTTGACAGCAAAATTTCATTTGCTTCTAGCCTGCGAGCCCGATCCCTGGCCTGGGTTTCTCTCACCAATCTCATTGCCATTGTCCTTCCACTACTGGCGGCCGGAGTAATATTCGGCATTATTCAAGCTGCCTATGGCCCTGGCAATGTCACAGCCATCATACTTTCAGCTGTGCTCGGGCTTGTGACCGTTTTTGTGGCCGGGCTGGTATTTTGCTGGACAAAGGTCAGAATGGCCCGCCTGATGCTGACGGGAACTCACGTCAATACACAAGTCGGCTTTGATCAATATGTCACCGAAAAGCAGTCCCAGGAATCTTCTCTTGGCGACCAGATCGGCGATGCCTTCAATGTCGATATCGGGGTGGGGGTATAAGCTCACGGATCGACATTTTGGCCCGACAAAAAGAGTGTAGAGATATGACCATGATACAAGGGAAATGGCACGCACAAGGCAGTGCGGCACAACAAGGTGCCAATCTGACCGCGCATGACGGTTTCTACGAACTTGAAATAGAAAATGGGGAACGCTATCAAGGCGCGGTCGCTGATCTTCATATCAGCGACCGCCTCGGCAATGTCGAGCGCAAAATCACTCTCGACGATCACTCCATTTTTGCCACGTCCGACAATGACGCCATCGACAAAGCGTTGCAAAAGCCCAACAGCATCTCTGGTTTCATTCACCGCCTCGAGTCTCATATGGGCTGGGTGGTGGTGGGCGTTTTTGTCACCGCCTTGTTCACATTCAGCTTCTTCAAATGGGGCGTGCCATGGGCCAGTGAAAAAATCGCTCATGCCCTGCCGCAAAAAACCAATGAGTTGATCGCCCTCAATACACTCAAATTTCTTGACAAATACCTGCTGAGTGAAAGCACGCTATCGAAGGCTCGCCAAAAGCAGATCCGGGCGCGCTTTTTCGACAGCCTCGTGCCCCTTGGCAGCACCAGGAACTCCCTCAAATACAAGCTGCATTTTCGCGACTGGTCCAACATTCCCAACGCCTTTGCCCTGCCGTCTGGCGATATAATCTTAACCGATAAATTTGTTGAGCTATCCAAAAATCAGGATGAAATGGACAGTGTCATGCTCCATGAAATCGGTCATGTAGAGCGCCGTCACAGCCTGCAAACACTGATTGAAAGCACCTTTATAACGGTGTCGATTATGCTGATTATTGGCGACATCAATTTTGTGGGAGATATGGGAGTGGGGCTGGGATCCCTGCTTGTCAGCACCGCCTACTCGCGCGACCATGAAACTCAAGCCGATGAATTTGCCTTTAAAAAAATGCTCAAGGCTGGAATTGACCCCTCCTCATTTTCGAACATCATGAACCGCATGACCAAACATGTTGAAGGGCTGTCGGACAAACCCAAGCAAAAAACGGACAAAGGAAATACCGCAAAGCCTGACAAAAAAACCAAAACAAAAAACGACAAGGACAGTTTCTGGGATTACCTGTCGTCCCATCCTGAAACATCCAAGCGCGTTCACCTCGCCAACCAATATAGTGCCTGCTTCAAACAGGGCCTGACCACCTGTCAGCTATCTCCCGCCGACTGATAGCCCGTGCGACTGGCAACAAGGGGGACGCCCGTGCCCCTCAATAATATAGCTTTCCAAAGGACTGGTCCTTTGGCGGGTCGAGAGGCAGAACCCCTCTTTTTAACGCTGGCAATGAGCTGCCTGCACCATTATTGAGCTGTTTCACAAGATCAAAGCAGCGCGCTCAATAGGCGTGGTTCTTGAACAAATGGTCAATATTGCCCTGCCATTCATTGTCATATTGTTCCAGCAAACGCTCCGCCCGGGTGCGCCCCTCATCGACCACATCTTCGATGGCGCCAAGAAACACCCGCTCATCATCACCGGCGTCATTGTGGCGGCCCCGGGCTTTTAAACCGGCTTGCGAGATGCTCATGACCTCGCGCGCAATATCGAGCAATGTACCGCCGCGAAACGGCGTCTGCAGACCCGTTTTGGGAACCATGTCGCGTAAGTCCTGGCGCTCTTTCGTACTCCAGTCCTTGATCAGATCATAGGCGGCATCCAGCGAGCCTTGGTCATATAAAAGACCGGTCCACATGGCCGGTAGCGCGCATAATTCGCGCCAGCGACCGCTATCGGCGCCGCGCATTTCCATATAGCGCTTGATACGCACCTCGGGAAACAAGGTCGTCAAATGGCTTTCCCAGTCGGCAAGCGTTGGCTTGCACCCCGGTAAAGCAGGTAGTTTCCCGGCCAGAAAATCACGAAAGCTTTGTCCAGAGGCATCAAGATAGGTACCATCGCGATAGACAAAATACATTGGTGTATCAAGCGCATAATCGGTATATCGCTCAAACCCCATGCCCTCTTCAAAGGCAAATGGCAACATGCCGGTGCGATCGCCATCGGTATCGCGCCAGATTTGCGAGCGATAGGATAAATAGCCATTGGGCTTGCCATTGGTGAAGGGTGAGCTGGCAAACAGGGCCGTGGCGATGGGTTGCAAGGCGAGCGATATACGCAGCTTTTTGACCATGTCGCTCTCGCTGGAAAAATCCAGATTGACCTGCACCGTGGAAGACCGAAACATCATGTCGAGACCGTGATTTCCGACCTTTTGCATATAGGCGCGCATGATTTTATAACGCCCTTTGGGCATCACCGGGACTTCATCGAGCTTCCATTTGGGGGAAAATCCCATGCCAAGAAACTTGATATCAAGAGGCCCGGCGACTTTTTTCACATCGTCCAGATGGCGGATCACCTCGCAGCAGGTGTCGTGGATATTTTCAAGAGGGGCCCCAGAGAGTTCAAACTGCCCTCCTGGTTCAAGCGTCACCGAGCCGCGCTCTGGGCAATGTAGCCCGATGATATTGTCGCCCTCAAACTCCAGTTTCCAGTCACACTGATCCTTCATCCCCGTCAGCAGGGCCTTGATGCCGCGCTCCCCCTCATAGGGTACAGGCGAGCAGTCTTTCGTATGAAAACCAAACTTTTCATGCTCGGTGCCGATGCGCCAATCGCTTGATGGCTTGCACCCGGACGCCAGATAGGCCACCAGCTCATCGCGATGCTCAACAACGGGAGATTTTTCACTATCCGCCATAGCAATTTCCTCATATCAGGCCAAAAAGAGACCATCTGGTTTGCAAAGCTTTCTTATGGCGCGAGTAAACCGATGTTTCAAGTGGCACCTTCATCGCCAGTCAAATAAAACACCATTGACCAAAGCCAATGCTGCCACGGCGGCCGTATCGGCGCGCATAATCCGTGGCCCCAGCGAAATGGCATGCACAAAGGCAAGCTCGTTCAATTGCCTGCGTTCGTGCTCATCAAAGCCCCCTTCGGGACCAATCAGCACGCCAATGGGGGCGTTAGCGGTCAATAGGGACAGCGCCTCAAGGGGGGATTTTACAGGGGCGGCTTCGTCACAAAAAATGATCGGTATATCGCGGTCCCATTGCTCCAGCAACGGCTCCAGCTTGCAAGGCTCAAGGATCTGCGGGACCCGCAACACGCCGCATTGTTCGGCGGCTTCAATGACATTGGCATGTAAACGCCCCTCTTTGATCCGCGCCACATTGGTGCGCCTTGTCAGCACCGGCCGCATGGTCTCCACCCCAAGTTCTGTGGCCTTTTGCGCCATATAATCGAGCCGCGCCTTCTTGAGCGGTGCAAACAGATAGTGAATGGCAGGCCCGGCTTGCTGCGCGCGCAATTTTTCAATGATGATAAGGTCGCATTTCTTTTTGCCCGCCAGACGCAATCTGGCCAGCCATTCCCCATCCTTGCCATTGAAAACAGGCAGCAAGGCCCCCTCGCCAAGGCGCAAAACGCTAAGCATATAATGGGCTTGCAGCGGGGCGCAGCTAAAGGCCAGATCCGCAGCCAGGGGCGCATCAATATATAGTCGGTGAGATGAAATTTGTTCGTTCATATAGGGGGCATAGACCAATGGCGACAAGAAAACAAACCCCAGCTGGAAAGGCCGACCTGACACGCTCGGTGTCAAAGAGCCATTTTCGACCATCTCAAAGAGCGCAGCGGTGATCGCCAAACGGCGATTGACGCGCAATATAACTGCCCGTGAGAGGGCGAAAATTGAGCTCCTCACCCCCGCCAATATGGGCAGACAACTGAATTTGCAAACCAGCCCCAGAACCCCGGTTGCCCACTGGATCGGACACCTCAATCAAGCCGTTGATAATTAAACTAAATAAGTATTTCAAGGCTAGACATTCAGAACCGCTAATCCCTGCCAGATGTTTACCAGACAGGACTTAAAACGGTTGATTTGATTGGGGATAGTTGCTATCTTTTCCGCGTATGCGGAGAAAACAAGTTGACATAGTGCCGCATTCAGCAATGGGTCATCAATCGGGAGATGCCCCGCATACTTTTAGAATGAGTAGTCAAAAATAAAAAGCACGGAGAGACAAATATGACTGATGATTCAACCAAGATCGACAAAACCGCCACTCGGCGGAAATTCCTGACGGGTGGTGCTGCTGCTGTTGCGGGTGTCACGGCTGCTGTTGCCATGCCGCATGTATCGCAGGCCAAGACCAAGACCATTAAACTGCAAGCGGCCTGGGGCGGCGGTATTTTCCTT
>JAJRRW010000039.1 GCA_024279115.1 Alphaproteobacteria bacterium | reverse complement strand
TTGTCCTACCGCTGCGCTATATGAGGACTTTCTTTCTTGTCCTACCGCTGCGCTATATGAGGACTTTCCCGCCGGGGCACCTCTCCCGTCAAATCAACGAGACACACAAACATGGCCACTCCTCCCAAAGAGGGCAATCTGCAAGCCCCGACCCGCCACCCTCTCGACTGGAAAAGCGACAGTTTTTATGATGAGGATGATCTCAATCTTGAGCTTGAGCGTGTGTTTGATCTGTGCCATGGCTGCCGCCGTTGCGTGAGCCTTTGCGCCGCCTTCCCGACTTTGTTTGATCTGGTGGACGAGTCTGACACATTTGAAGTTGATGGCGTTGACAAGAAAGATTACTGGAAGGTCGTTGATCATTGCTACCTTTGTGATCTTTGCTTCATGACCAAATGCCCCTATACGCCGCCGCATGAATGGAACCTTGATTTCCCTCATTTGATGCTGCGTGCCAAGGCGGTCAAACATACAAAACAGGGCGCCAATTTCCGCGACCGCTTGCTCACCAGCACCGATATGATGGGCAGCGCCCTCGCCCGCCCGGTCATTGCCAATGTCGTCAATGGCGTCAACAAGGTACCCGTCTTGCGCAAACTGCTCGACAAGAGCCTGAGCATTTCAAGCAAGGCCTGGTTACCAGAATATGCCACAAAGACCATGCGTCAACGCTTGGCTGACGAGGGCAAGCATCACGGCGCCACCCCAGAGGCCACCGAAAAAACCACTGGCAAAGTGGCGCTCTATACGACCTGCTATGGCAATTATTCAGAGCCCCATCTGGGCGAAGACCTGTTTGCCGTTTTCAAGCATAATAAGATCGAAATGCGACTGGCCGAAAAAGAACAATGCTGTGGCATGCCCAAGCTGGAGCTCGGGGATCTGGATGCCGTCGAACAGGCCAAAGACGCCAATATCCCCAATCTGGTGAAGCTTGTGGAACAAGGCTATGACCTGATTGCCCCGGTTCCTTCGTGCGCCTTGATGTTTCGCCAGGAATTACCACTTATGTTTCCAGACGACCCCGATGTCCAAAAAGTCGCCGCGGCGTTTTTTGATCCGTTCGAATATTTGATGCTACGTCACAAGGAAGACAAGCTCAATGTGGATTTCAAAAATCCGCTGGGCAAGATTTCCTATCATGCCGCCTGTCACCAACGGGTTCAGAACATGGGCCAAAAAACACGCGAACTATTAGCGCTTGTTCCGCAAACAGATGTGCAAATCATCGAGAGATGCTCTGGCCATGATGGTACTTATGCCGTAAAATCGGAATTTCGCGAGGCCGCCGAAAAAATCGTACGCCCCGTGGTACGGCAAGTGACCAAGGCCGATCCCGATCACTATGGATCAGATTGCCCGATGGCAGGTCACCATATTGAAAACAGCCTGGAAACCGGGCAAAAAACCGAGCACCCTATCAGCCTGCTACGGTCGGCCTACGGGATCTAGATAGAAAAACACAAAAACAGGGAAATTTAGCATGGCCAATGAAGGCTATCACGAGCCCGTAAGCGAGCTTTCGAACGAAACCAGAGACATGCACCGCGCCATCACCTCCTTGATGGAAGAGCTCGAGGCCGTCGACTGGTACAACCAACGGGTCGACGCCTGCAAGGACGAAGAATTAAAAGCCATTCTTGCCCATAACCGGGACGAAGAAATCGAGCATGCCGCCATGGTGCTTGAATGGATCCGCCGCAAAAACCCCGTGTTTGACAAAGAATTGAAAACCTTCCTTTTTACGGACAAACCTATCGCACACAAGTAACCCCTTCACAGAAAGACCCGATGTCATGCCACACCTCAACCCAAGCGATCTCTATAGCCTTGAGGAATATGCTCAGATCCGCGCTGATTACCGCGCCACCATTATGGCTCACAAGAAAAACCGGGCTCTGGCGATCGGCCCCAATGCAACCATATATTTTGAAGATTTGCAGACCATGCAATATCAGGTTCAAGAAATGTTGCGCATTGAGAAAATTTTTGAACAAGACGGCATCAATGAGGAACTTGAAACCTATAATCCTTTGATCCCCGATGGCGATAACTGGAAAGCCACCTTCATGATCGAATATGATGATGTCGAAGAGCGCCAGGTGATGCTTGGCAAGCTTTTGGGAATTGAGAAAGTAATCTGGCTACAGGTCGAGGGCTTTGAAAAAATCACTCCTATCGCCAATGAAGACCTTGAGCGTGAAACCGAGGATAAAACGTCAAGCGTGCATTTCTTGCGCTTCCAGCTAAGCGAAGAGATGATTGATGCCCTCAAAACCGGCGTAAATATTTCGGCGGGCATCGACCATAAACATTATAACCATACGGTCAGCCCGATTGCCGCCAATATTCGCGACTCCCTGACCGATGATCTCGACTAGAGGCTTTGCGCTTTGGGTTGTTACAATGACGCCCCCTATCCCTTCGTTTTCTCGTGCTCCTTATCGAAAACCCGGTTCCCGCTTTTCTGGGAAGCACTCCAGGCCATAAACTCATTAACAGAAAAGATACCCCCAATGAGCTATCACTTTACCACCACCCTCGACCTGCCATTTGATGCCGCGATCGAAAAAGTCACGGCAGCCCTTGCTGACATCGGGTTTGGCGTCTTGACCACCATTGATGTGAGCGCCACTCTCAAAAAGAGATTGGATGTCGATTTTCCGCCCTATGTGATCCTGGGTGCCTGTAATCCCGGATTTGCCTACAAGGCTCTGCAACTTGAAAATAAAATAGGCACCATGCTGCCTTGCAATGTCATCGTGCAGCAGAACGAAGCTGGGAAAATCGAAGTTTCTGCGGTCGATCCCGCCGCCAGCATGCAAGCCATTGATAATACCGGACTTGGAGATATTGCCGGATCCGTCCGCAAAATGCTGCAAGAAATGATCAACGGGCTATAACGGGCTTTCCACTTAAAATCGAGGTGTGCAAAACCAATCGCCTGTGCGGCGGGCAGAAAAGGGCCAGCCCCTTTCATCCCCCCTTTAAAACGGGGTTTGGGGACTAGTCCCCAACGCTGTCCGCGAGGACGATTTCGTCTGGATGTTCAATAGCGCTCCAGAACCTTGCCGCCTTCGCCGCGGATCATGATACGCCGGTCAAACAGCTCGACCAACAATGACGTCTCCCCAAGCCCGGCCTTCTGGGCCCCCTTGCGCTTGGTTTCAAATTCATATTCAAACCTGACCGCATAAATATAGGGATCATCGGGGCTGCGGGTGACTTCAAGGCTCTGGCTTATCAACCGGAAATAGCGTTGCGGCCAGCGTGTCACATAGGCCATCTTGTCTCGCACCACATCGCTCAAGGGGACGTCTTTTTTGCCCCAATAATAGTCGAGCGGATCGGCAAAGTGACGGCGGATAAGGCGCGGACTGGCAAACCAGTTTGACAGATAATCCTCGCGCACAAAATCCTCTATGATCTCATAAACCTGCGCCAGCGGACGCGGCGCATCTGCATTGTCGCGGGCCGCCAGTTGACCTGGGGCAATACTTAAAAAAAACAATGAAACCAAAACGCTAAGCGCTTTTCCAAGACCTTTAAAACTGTCCAGATACAGGCGTCTCATCATTGTCTTCCCAAATCGCGTGGTGTGCAAAATATATCTTCACGAAGCTTATTGCTCACTATAGACACAAACAAAAAAAAATCCACGGCGATCTGAAACTGTTTCAGATCGCCGTGGAGGATTTCTATCGATAAAGGAGAGCGGCCTATCTTGTCAAACGCAGATTGAGCAATGATTTGCCGATCTCTTTAAACGCGTCCGCAAGCTCGGTGCTGTTGTCGGCATCATAATATTGCCCGCCATTTCCCGCACAAGATTGCATCAGTTTTTTCACATCCGAACCATCATCAATTTCAAAACCAATCGTATAGACCATGATTTTTTCCTTTTTGATATTCGCACACAGCTCTGCCGTTATCTCGTTTGCATTGCTGATATTGGAACCATTGTGACCGTAAACGTCACTTTCATTGTTCAAGGATTTGCGTCCTATACTTTGCTTCCAGGCACGAGAATCATTCTCAAGACCATTCCATTTTCCCCAGGTCGAGCGGGTATTGGCACCATCAGTCATAAGAACAATCACCTTGCGAACGGCTCCATTACTATAAGGAGCACCATCTGCAAATGGCGTTTTCGGCGACAGGCTCCGCCAACCCCAGGCCAGACCACTAGGTAGATAAGTATAGCGCCTGGCAGACATATTGGAGATACCGGTTACGATCGTCTCTCTTACCGAGGTCAGACGCGTAACGGGCGCAATCTGCCGACACCAATTCCACTCATCCATCATTCCTGGTACGCCCGTACCATACTCTTCGTCACGAGTATTCAAATTGTGCTTCCGCGATCCAACGCAACCGTGCCATTTATAGTTTTTAAACTTGGCAGGAACAGTTTTACAAACTGGCTCTTCGTCTTTGTCGTCGTCTTTGTCGTCGTCCTTGTCGTCGTC
>JAJRRW010000038.1 GCA_024279115.1 Alphaproteobacteria bacterium | reverse complement strand
TTATAAAAAGGCTGATGAGCGAGGTCTTTATCTTCTGGTTACCCCGAATGGCTCAAAACTGTGGAAATTTAAATACCGCTATGAGGGCAAGGAAAAGAAGCTTTCCTTCGGGGCCTATCTCGATGTTTCCCTGAAGAAAGCACGAGATAAGCGCAAGGCTGCGAGAGAGTTGCTTGCCGACGGTATTGAGCCGCATGACTTGTCTGATGAATGGGCGAGGCTGGCGTTTTATGATCAAAATACCGATCAGGCCTACTCCCTGAACACCCGGGACGACTTTAGCGATTCAGCACAAGCTGCTAAGTGGGTCGCCAAAGCACGCAAAAAGATAGCTTTGCTTGCCAAGTTGACCGGACGGAAAACAATAGAACGTGATGCGCCAGTGGCTGGAAAGATCGTTGTAGCGTCGAATGACCCAGCAACAGCTTCGCAAGATGCCAAATCAACAGCGATACCGAAGGCGAGTGAGCCGACATTCTTTACGGCAGGCGATGATGTCTCGACAAAAACGCCGGTTACGCAGACCTTGGTCAGCATGGATGAGCAGAACTGCCGGGAAAAAATCTATCTGTCATTTAAGTTTCCAAAAGGCGAAAATCCGATCAGTCATTACAACATCACACCGCCAGAAGATGTCTTAATGATGGATAATGGCGACTCAACGGCCTACTTCATGGGCAATTGTGTATCTGGAAGCTACAAATACAAATATGTATATGTCACCAATAAAAAGAGCAAAAAATCCTGGAAGCATCATACCCGCAACGGAGAGTTCAAACTGGCCAGCAATGCCAGCCAGTGTCAGATAGATCTTCACGGTTCTGATAGCTCTGCGAAAGTGACTTGTTACTGACCGTAAGCTTTGTTCACAAAACGAGGAGCTGTAGCATTGCGCCTCGCGGCGAAACTGTCCCTGCGGTTTATCGTTTATATTTCTCATATTTAAGGGCTATCAGCAGAAAAATGGCAGTCCAGCCATAGGTAGCCAGCAACCAGCTTTGCCACATGCCGTAGCCAAACGCTGCGATGATGCTGAAAGATGTCATTGCGGCGTAGGCGAACGGTCGTTTGTATTCCTCAATACGCTCAATGCCCTTTAGCATCAATAAGCCGATGAGCAGTATAAAGCCCGACCCTATGGCTCCCAGTTCATACCAGGTTTGCAAAAACATATTGTGGCTGTGCCAGCCCTTGTGATCAAAGAGTTTTCCTGGGTAGGCGTGCGAGATCTGCCGGTGTTTTTCTATTTGATTTGCCCGGTTTGAACGTATGCCGATGCCCAGTACGGGACTTTCGGGGACAAGTCTGGCGGTATAGTTCCAGATGTGCAGACGGTCGCGGAAACTGTAGGGGAGGGAGGTGAGTTTTTGCAAGCCGACATAATGCACCGCCATGATGACGGGGATCACGCCAATGACCGCCAATGTCCACAAGCTGCGAGCGATAAGGTGAATATGGTTGGGCATGAAGCGGGCGGCCAGCCAGGTAATTGCCGCAAGCAAAAAGGCCAGCTGCGCTGTGGCGCTTTGGGTCTTGTATAGAATAAAGAGCATGCCCCCCAGCACCAGCGCCAGGCCAAGGCTTTTGATTTTCTTGTTGTTCCGGGGCAGTGTGATGAGTAGGGCAGGCCAGATCAAAAGAACCAGCACCGTGACATTATTATTGAGAAAATATAAGGGAACCTGTTTTTCTGGACCAATGGTTTGCACCAGATCGGGAAACTGTCGGGCCCCAAAAGACAATATGGCAAAACCGGTCGCATATTCCTCAATGAGAAAAATGGCGCCAATGAGCAGGCCGATGAGGATGCCTCTGGCGCAGCGATATAGCTGCAACGGTGACATTTGAGCCAGAAGCAGCGGGGTCATGCTGACCGAGAAAATCACCAAAGTCAGCCAAAGCCCCTTTTGCAAGGCAGTCAGGGGGTAGGCTGACCATAGGGCGCTTAGCAAAATATAGCCGACAAAGGCCAGCGCGGCGACAAGCAGAAAATTCTTTTTGTACCGCATCGCCGTGAGATGCTCAGCCTTGACGAGCACAAAGACACAAAGCAAAAAAAAGGCGACCAGCAGGCCGACAAGAAGGCGCGGAGAGAAGCTGGCGATGCCGCTCGCCAGAGAAATGACCCAGGCAATCGCCAGCATAACAGGCATCAACAACGCAGGGGATCTTTTATCAATATCGTTCCTGAGCGCCCCTTGATTATTTTGGGCCATCACATATACCTTTAAAGTAAGATTTTGAGTATCTGCTGCCAAATTGCACAGAATAACTTGTTGCTGTTTAAATTATTTTCTGTCCGTATATTCTAAATTTTATAAATTGCAAAACCGGATCATATATGAAAACCCACTCTCCTCGAATATTGTTTGTATGTACAGAAGATTGGTTTTTTTATTCCCATTTTCTTCCTTTGATCAAGGCCGCAAAGATGATTGAGGGGAGCTATGTCATGCTGGCCACAACTACAGGTAGCAGGCATGAAGATATTGAACGCCTGGGTGTCGAAATCATCTCTCTTGACTTTGATCGTGCGTCGATGGGCCTTTTGTCGGCGGGACGTTTGACCGGGCGGCTGTTTCGTCTTTTTCAGCGAGAAAAACCCGATCTTGTTCATTTTATTTCTCTAAAACCTATGATTCTTGGTGGGCTTGCGGCCATCCGCATCGCGCAACAAAGTGCCACTGTCTATCATCTGACAGGGCAGGGACTATTTACGGTGAGTACAAATTCCAGGCACCAGAAGATGCGTGCGATGTTCCTTTGGTTGCTCACCCGGTTTTTGCGTCAGCCCCAGAGCTGGCTGCTTTTGGAGAACCCGGACGATGGCGAGATGCTGGGCGCGTATGGAAACGTGCCTGAAAATCGCACCACGATACTCGGCGGTGCCGGGGTTGATGCGGACCATTTTTCTGCTCAGCCGACGCCGCAAAACGAACCGGTCAGACTGGCTTTCGTGGGGCGGTTGGTGTGGTCAAAGGGCATTGATGTGCTGATTGAGGCCATGGATATGGTGAAAGCGGAGGGGGGCACTGTTCAGCTTGATCTTTACGGCGAACGCGACGAGGAGAACCCTCGCTCGGTAACGAAAAGCCAGCTCTCGAAGTGGAACGGGCGCGATGATGTCCACTGGCACGGTCGCAGCGAGAATATCATTGAAGTCTGGCAACGCGCCGATATCGCCGTTGTCCCCTCCAGAGGTGGTGAGGGCATGCCGCGCTCCATGCTGGAAGCCGCGAGTTGCGCCAGGCCGTTGATTGTTACCGACGTGCCAGGCTGTCGCCATTTTATCGGTGACGAAGGCCAGGAGGGGATTGTTGTGCCACCGCAAGATCCAGCTGCCCTTGCAAAGGCCATTGTTCGGTTGGTCGATAGCCGCGAACTGCGCGAGAAAATGGCAAAGGCTGCTCGTTTACGGGTGCTTGGGGGCTATACAGAGCAGCATGTCATTGGTGCGGTTGCCGATGTCTATGGAAAATTGTTGGCAAAGTGATATCGACAATCAAAAATGGTATGCATCATGCGGTGGGGTGCTGGCGCCGCAATGTGCCTGGCTGTTGCGGTTTTTGCGCCTGTCAAAGTTCGGTTCTTCTCAGCATCGCCCTGCAAAAACCGCCAGCAAAACAACCTTGGCATTGTCCTGGCGAGCGGAGACATAATTTACTTTGCAAAATCAGTTGGATATGATGGATGGTCGTGAATTGGGCAATAGGGAGCGGCTTATATATCTTGTTCTGATAGGGGCATTTCATGGCGATGATTTAAGCTCGCCGCTGTGAAAATCTGGTGCAAGCTTTTAGGAACCCACTGGCTGTCTGTGAGTGATCCACTTTAGCAGCAATGCCCCTGAAAGGATCCAAATTTCGCCCTTTTTTGCACTAATTGACAAGCAGGTATACCCTCTCAGATAGAATTTTTTAATGATTAACAGATGATTCTGGACTAGAATAGGCTGTTCAACATTCATTTGGCTGCGACAGCCATGGCATAAAAACTGGGAAAACGTAGATGGCTAACTGGACCGGCAACGCATATGTGGATGCACTTCTTCTAGGTAAAAAATGGGACACCATTGATCTTACCTATTTTCTCAAGGGTGGCAGCTTGACGTGGAATGGAGTGGAAACAACCGCCATGCAGGCTGCCTTGCAGAGCTGGGCCGATGTTTCCAACATTACTTTCACGCAGGTTTTTATCGAAAGTCAGGCTGATCTGGTGGAAGATCAGGGCTTTGATCAACCCGGAGCCCTTGGCGTGCATACCGTCCACAATAACTATGCGAGCACAACCATTCAGACCGATGGCAGTCAACTCAATGGCGTTTTTAACTATGAAGGCTATGGGTGGGACGAAAACAACATTAATGGCGGGCTACAGGTCGGTGGCCTTGGTTATTTGACCCTTGTGCATGAAATCGGTCATGGTCTTGGTCTTGATCATACCCATGATGATGGCGGTGGCAATGTAAACTTCTTTCCCGGTGTGAGCAGCAATACCTCCCTGGGGAGCAATGGTTTCAACCAGGATGTCTATAGTGCGATGTCCTATGTTCATGGCGTAATCGGCAAGCCGATCAATGGTGGTGCCTCTGCCGACAATTACGGTTTTGTGGCCGGTCCCATGGCTTTTGATATTGCGGCCATTCAGTACCTCTATGGTGCCAACGCCACCCATCGCACTGGCAATGATACCTATACTTTGGCCGACGTGAATGATGCGGGTACATTTTATACCTCCATATGGGATGCGGGCGGCGTAGATGAAATGGTGTATAGTGGCTCGGGAGACACCTATATTGACCTGCGAGCAGCTACTCTGGAATATGACGACCCCGGCGCCGGGGGCTATGTCTCATCTGCCGCAAATATTTTTAGCGGCTTTACCATCGCCAACGGTGTTGTGATTGAAAACGCTGCTGGTGGCTCTGGAGCTGACGTGCTGGTGGGAAATGAAGCTGGCAACGTGATGAGAGGCAATGGCGGGGCTGATATTCTGGTCGGGCTTGCCGATAATGATCACCTGCTGGGCGGTGCTGGCGATGATGCGCTGTTTGGCGACCAGACCACCCTCAATGCCGCGAGTATCAGCCTTGCGGCAGCAGGAGCTAACGCGCTTGTTGTTGATGGAAGTATCAATAATGATTCGATCGTCAGTGCGATCGATATTCGAACTTCTTTCGGCTTTTCGAATTTTGGCTTGAACGAGAACAGCGATATCGATTTCTCGACCAGCATACCTCATACAACCATTATTTCAGCCCCCTCAAGCGGTCGCGGGGGTGGGCGTATCGAATATTATGCTCTCCAGATCAATAATGCCGGAGCGCAGATCACACTTGATATTGATTCGACCATTACCCTGGACAGCTTTATCCAGCTGCTCGATGCCAATGGCGTGGTCTTGGCCAGCAATGATGATTCAGCGCTGGATGTCGGCTCGGCGGGCAGCACTACAAATACCGATTCTTTCTTGACCTACCAGACGCTTGAGGCTGGCACTTATTATATCGCTGTGGGGGCCTATAATTTTGGTACTATCGGCAATCTGAATGATCAGGAATCTTACAGACTTAATGTGTCCGTGGCCAATGAGATTGACACAGGCATTGTCGGCGGCGCTGATGTTTTGGAGGGGGGCAGTGGCAATGACACTCTATATGGCGGCGCTGGCGATGACTGGCTCTATGGTCAAAATGATCATGACACCATGGATGGTGGTACAGGCAATGACGCCCATTTCGGTGGTTTTGGCAACGACACCATGTCATCAAGCTCTGGGTTCAACGTGTTCTGGGGGGAATTTGGCGATGATACGCTGACTGGCGGCACGCAAACGGATGTGTTTGTCGGCGGCGTTGGTGCTGATATAATGATCGGCAATGGTGGCGACGACTGGTTCTATGTCGACGAAAATGATACGATATTCAATGGCGGTGCTGGTACTGATTATTTGTGGTATCAAGGGGTTGGCAATTTCACACTTTTCATGGCTGCCAACAGCATTGAATTTGCGGTGGGCAACACCCTCACTGACCAAAATGAAACCTTCTATGCGGCTGGCATGACCGACAATACCTACCAGTACGGCTATGGAGGTAACGATGCTCTGACCGGCGGCTCGGCAGTTGATTTCCTTGTCGGTGGTCTTGGCGATGATACGTTGACTGGTGGCGCGGGCTTCGATTATTTCTATGGTGACGCAGGGGGATCAGGTGCCTTGGGTGCCGATGATTTTTGGTACACCAGCGCTGACAGTGGCTATGATGTGATGTTTGATTTCGTTTCAGGCGTTGATGATTTCATCTTTACGGCGGCCTCTGGCGTGACCAGCACGGCTGACATCAATTTTCAGGATATTAACGGCACCGGCTACATGTTCTTTGGTTCCTCGACCATCCATCTCGTCGGCAATACAATCGGCGATTTGGATCTGATCGACGACTTCACATTTGTGTAGAAACGTTCCTGTTTCAAGTCAATTTGACCTGTTTTTTCGGCCTGTTTCGCTTTTGGGACAGGTCGATTTCTTTCTGGTGTGAAGATTTGTTGACCCGCTGGCATGCATGAGTGTTAAATGCATTTGTTGTATTCAAATGGTCTGTTGGAGAGTTTAAATGACCTTTTTCAGGAAACCCGACTTGGCAAAAAAGATTGTCTTGCTTGAGCAAAATATCCAGCGACCTCACAATGAAGCGCTTTCCTGCCCTCGCCCTGATAGGGAGACTAAAGAACAATCAGGGCTTGGTATATATGAGAACAGGTCTTGATGAGCGCCTCCTCCAGACGTCTTGATTTGTTACTGATATGCAATTTTGAGCCGCGTCAGGCGCAGACATGCAAGGATCACATCGGCGCCTTTGCGGCTTTTTCCCAGCACAATGTCCATATTTATTCTGGTCTGGGGGACCTGCCCGACGATCTCGAGCTGGAACGATTTGACGGGGTGATCCTGCACTATACTATTTCGGTGCGTCTTGATACCTATCTGTCGCCGCTCGCCAGGTATCGGTTGCGCTGTTTTGGTGGCCTCAAGGCGATGTTTATCCAGGATGAATATCGCGAGATCAACGATAGTATCGAGGCGATTGATTATCTTGGCATTGATCTGCTCTTCACCTGCATTCCGGAAGGCGAGATCGAAAAGGTCTATTCTGCCGCCCGGCTACCTCACCTCAAATGTGTGAACGTGCTGACGGGCTATGTGCCTCGCCAGTTGCTTGACAAAGAGGTGCCGATATTTAGCAATCGAGCGCTTGATGTTGGATATCGCGGGCGGATCTATCCTGCCTGGCATGGCGATCTGGGGCGTGAAAAATGGCTGATCGCCGAAAACTTTTTGCGTGATGCTCCCGAGTATAATCTCAGTTGCGATATTTCGGTGCGCGAGCGGGACCGGATATACGGGAAGAAGTGGATTGATTTCCTCACCAACTGCAAGGCCGTGCTCGCGGTTGAAAGCGGCGCTGGTATATTTGATTTTACGGGCCAGATTGCCCGCAGCGTTGAAGCTCATGTGGCGCGTCAGTCAGGACATTCTTCAAAATTGTCCTATGAGGACTTAAAGCGACTTTATTTTCTGGATGAAGATGGTCGTATCCGCCTGAACCAGATCTCGCCGCGCTGTTTTGAGGCGGCGGCTCTTGGGACCTTGATCATCGCCTATGAAGGCGACTATTCCCAGGTGCTTGAACCCTGGCGTCATTTCGTGCCACTGAAAAAAGACCATTCCAACATGGGGGAGGTGGTTGCTGTGCTGCGTGATCAGGGGCGCGCTGAAGGCATTATCAAGATGGCCTATGAAGAAGTCGCTTGCAACGCGCAATACAGCTATCGCGGCTTCATGCAGCATCTCGATAGGGAACTTGAAACGCTGGCAAAACCAGACTGTCGCCAACGGCCCATATATCAAAAAGCGGAATTTATCAGACGTTTTGGGCGCTATGACCGCTCCTTGAGACGCCATCTCATCAAGTCTTTGGTGATCCGAAAAATTGATAATTTCGGGCGCCGCAGAGTCCTGCCCGTGCTGCCGCGCCGCTTACACCCGGCCGTAAAAAAAACGGCTGGCATGCTGGTCAAAAAAATGGCGAAAATACGGGCGGGGCGCCGGCGCAAAGCACCAGATACGCAGCTGCCCGCAGCACTTGGAAGCGCCATCAATAGTCCACAAGAGCGCGAGGAAGTGATGCGTTTGCTGGCGCTGATCAATCAAATGGCCGCGCTTTCAAAACGTGCCAAACAGCAAATCCTTGCCGTCCGGTTTGATGCTTCAACGGGCTGCTTGACCCTTTCGCCCGGGGGTGAATTGAGTGGAGAAACGCCAGATAGCAGTCTCGAACAGGCGGTTAAGGCTGGCCGCGTTGAATGTATAAAATGGCTGCCAGGATCGCTCATGGGGCCCGCCGTTTTGACGCCGTTGCATGAGGTGGCGCAATTTCCCGCCATTGTCGACTTAATAAGGCGCAAGCCTGATCTCATCCGTTTTTTCTATCCCGGGGATAAGGTTTTTTCCACCGACAGAAAGACTTGATTGTTTCCCGGCAATTGCCTAGGTATATCTCCATCTAAAATTCGCTTGCACTGATATAATACCAGATGCATGACAAATTCATCTGCAATTTAATTCTAAAATAAAACGAAGAAATTAACTATGAAAAAAGCACTGATCGTCGGTTCGGAAGGTAATATTGGCAAGCCGCTGGTAACCTATCTCAAATCCAAGGGTTACGAAGTCATGGAAACCGATATCAAACCGGCATGGCGTGAAAATTATCATGTTGCTGATATCAATCATCCTGTTGATCTGATCCCGGTTTTTGACTGGGGTCCCGATGTCGTATTCCTGCTGTCCGCGATGGTCAGCCGGGTGACTTGCGAGCAATCTGCCGGACAGGCCATCGCCACCAATCTGGGTGGCATCAATAATGTCCTGCAACTTTGCAAACGCGCCAACGCGATGACCGTATTTTTCTCCACCTCCGAAGTCTATGGTCCCGATTGCGAAGTGATGGACGAAAGTCTAAGCGATCCAAAACCCAATAACCGTTATGGACTGAGCAAGCTTTTGGGTGAAAAACTTGTTGAATATGAAGTCGAGCACCACGGCCTGAAGGCCGTCTCTTTGCGTCCCTTCATGATGTATGACGAAAATGAAGACTTGGGCGATCATCGTTCGGCGATGATCCGTTTTGCCTATAATCTGGCTCGTGGCCTGCCCATCGAAGTGCACAAAGGTTCCGCCCGTGGCTGGTTACATGTCTCCGATGCGGTGAGGGCGGTTGAAGCGGCAGCTCATGTCGATGATTATGCCATTATCAATATTGGACAAGGCGATGTGCGTCCCATCGACGAATTGGCCGAAATGATCCGCTCTCGTCTGGATGCGTCCAAAGATCTGATCACCACGATTGAAATCCCCGGCCAGATGACGCTTGTCAAAAACCCCACCCTCGACCGGATGCGCGATATTTTGAACAGCGAAGCCGAGGTAACCCTGGAGCAGGGCGTCGATCGTTTGTGCAGCCGCATCATTGAGCGCATGAACAAGGCTGGCCTGTAGAACTGGTCGAGCACAGCAGAGGGAACCATCGGCATGAACATCCTGACCGTCGTCGGGGCGCGGCCGCAATTTATCAAGGTTGCCGTCGTCTCGCGTATCATTGAGCAGACACCGGGCATCACGGAAAAAATCGTGCATACCGGTCAGCATTTTGATGCAAACATGTCGAGTATTTTTTTCAATGAGCTGGGTATTCCCGAGCCCGCCCATAATCTTGAAATTATGGGCGGCGGTCACGGTTCGATGACAGGCCGTATGCTGGAACAGCTTGAAGCGGTCATGCTTGCAGAAAAGCCCGACGGTGTTTTGATTTATGGCGATACCAATTCCACCCTTGCGGGGGCGCTCGCCGCTGTGAAGCTGCATATTCCGCTTTATCATGTGGAAGCGGGCCTTCGTTCCTATCACCGGGCCATGCCAGAAGAAATCAACCGGATCGTTTCCGACCAGCTTTCGGCGCGTTTATTTTGCCCGACAAAACTCTCGGTCGAAAATCTTGCCAAGGAGGGTATTACCTCTGGGGTCCACCATGTCGGCGATGTGATGTATGATGCCACCTTATTTGCTGGCTCCTCCGCCCGCGCAGACTCGGACATTTTGCAAAAAACCGGTGTCCAGGAGGGGGACTATTTGCTGTGCACCCTGCACCGGGCCGAAAACACCGACGATGAAGCGCGCTTCCGCAAGGTCATAGCCTATCTTGAAGATGCTGCAAAAGACCGGATCATGCTGTTTCCGGTTCATCCGCGCACCCGTCAAGTGATGGCAAAATATAACATAACCCCCAAAGGCGTAAAACTCATTGATCCGGTGGGCTATCTGGATATCCATCGGTTGTTAGCCGGTGCCGCAGGAGTTTACACAGATTCTGGCGGTCTCCAGAAAGAAGCCTATTTCCATAAGGTCCCCTGCGTGACCTTACGCGATGAGACTGAATGGGTTGAAACCATTGAAGCAGGCTGGAACCGTTTGTGGACCAACCCGACCTACCAGCAGCCGCGAGGCAATATTGAGGATTATGGCGATGGCGGTTCGGCCCGCAAAATTGTCGATATTCTTATGGATGCCTCATAGCTCCGCATCGACGGCGACATGGATGTAATGCACCGCGCCAGCAGATGTGGTTTCCGCATTCCAGATGGAGCAGCCCTTATTGCTAATATAACCCACGGTAGCGGCGATGTGATTGCCAAATGAATTGTAAAACTTGCCGCTATCGGCTGCGATCGTTGATTGCGGGTTGAGAGTAGTGATGGTCGGCCCTGCTCGCATATCGCTTGGAAAACGAACCGCGACCATTGTTCCTTGAACCAGAGTGTTGGCGGCCGATACGGCCAGCGCACCGCTCAGACCAGCCCCGTCAACAGGCTGGGTGCCACTGGTGATCGAATGGAAATAATAGCGTTGGCAGCGTGCCAGTTCACTGGCATGGTGCGGCGTGATCCAGCCAGAAGACAGGGCACCGCGTTCGACTTGTACGCGTGCAAATGTCACCTCGCTGGAAGAGGGACTAAGCCTGATGGCTATATTGCCCGTATCTGCTGATCCCAGTGTCAAACTCACACGACGACGACCGGCACCGGCAGCAATTGTGCCTGTCTGTCCGGCAATGTCGATATCCAGATTGCCACCGCTCAAATCTTCAACGCTCAAAACGAGCTGTTGTTCAGCGAGGTCGGGGCTTTCGATCACCTGAACAATCGCTCCGCTGGTCAGTGTGATGACATCACCGCTTACCGAGACATTCGCGCCGCCAGTATCAGCCTTCCAGCGATCATATCCGTATTCACCAACCGTCAGTACCCCACCTAAGAACTGGCGTTGATTAATGGCAAAATCGCCGTTCATCAAATAATTGTGGGAAGGAGAGGTGTTGGGAAGCGTGATCGAGCCGTTGTCCTTGTCGATAATGATCGCTTCCTTGAAACTGGTACCATCGGAACTTACTTTGAAGTGAAAATCATCATCGCCGGTCAGGCCTATTTCGGCTCGCCCCGAAAAACCGTCCTGAAACAAGAAAGAGGCCGTATCTGCGATAGTCGCCTTGTTGATCTTGACCCGATGATCTGATCCCTCATGGGATAACAACGTGTTTGGCGAGCTGACCGACAAGCGATTGATAGTGTCCGCCGTGCTATTGACACCAACAAGAGCAGCCGGGTGGATTGAGCCACTGCCGCCGCTGCCAGATATTTCGTTCCAGGCCGAACCATCGAAGGCCAGCAGTTGGTTTTCATCCCTTACCCAGGCCAGCCAGCCCTCTTGGGGCGCATGGAATGCCCAGGCATTGTCCTGCCAGACGGCCAGGCTGTTGTCGTGACTTGACCAGTCACCGCCCGATGAGGGGCCAATAATATAGCGGTCGCCATCAGCGGGGGTCGCTGGTGGTAGTGCCAAATCACGGTCAAGAACCGAAAGCTGGATTACCGCATCAAGGGCCCGCAGCGCTTCGTTGTGAGTCACATGTTTTTGGGCCTGTGCTGCCATGATATAGGGGAGTTTCAAATTGGGAGTATCGTCCATGGCAGTTTTTACCTTTTGCTATAATGACACGCATAAAGGACAATATAATCGACGAAGATACTACAGAGGATAACTAAGAAAGTGATATATATAGAGATATTGTACAATGATAGTCTGAACTATATATACGGAATTCGATATTTTCGCTCTGTTGTTCTGGTTCAAAAAGCTGATAAGGTATTATTCAAATTCCACAATAACATGCGTTGATATCATGCCTGCACCGGTTTTAAATGTACTCATTTTGTATAACGAACCGTCAATTATTGTCGGTACGATCAAAGATCATCTTTACGCGTTTGGGAAATACAGCCGCCACAATATCGTGCTTGTCGATTCCCTGGCGGCTGACAAGCTGATACCAGATCTCTCCCCGTTCGATGCGGTTGTGCTGCACAATAGCGTTCATTTTACCCGACGATCTCACCTGTCTGAAGCCTTTTGCGAGCGGATGGTTTGTTACAAAGGGGTGAAAGTGCTGTTTTTGCAAGATGAGTACAGGCAGATCAACAGCACGGCCAGGCAGATCAGGCGATTGGCTATCAGCCTTGTTTTCAGCACCGTCAATCGCGAAATAGCTGCTGAAGTCTATCATCATTCCTGGCTCAAGGACGTGCGGTTCGAGTTCTTGTTGACGGGATATGTCCCTCCAGGTCTGGTCGAATATCAGGTGCCTGATTTTGTCGATCGCCCGATTGATGTGTCCTATCGTGCCAGAAAGCTGTCGGCCTGGTATGGTGAGTTTGCCAGACAAAAATGGCAGATCGGCGAAAGGTTCAGGCGCGATGGAGAGCTTGTTGATCTGAAATGCGATATTTCTTGTCATGACACGGACCGGATTTATGGCGAGGACTGGCTGGCGTTTCTGGCCAACTCCCGGGCGGTGCTGGGAACCGAGGCGGGCGCCAGCTTTCTCGACTTTACCGGTTTGGTGCAAAAACAGGTTACGCAATTCGAGCAAAATAATCCACAAGCTGGCTTTCACGAAATCCGCCAGAAATTTTTACAAGGCCGCGATGGACGCACCGTGATACGGGTCATCTCCCCGCGCTGTTTCGAGGCGGCAGCTTTGCGCACCTTGATGATCATGTATCCCGGCGATTATTCCGGTATTTTGCAACCGCACCGACACTATGTGCCTCTGGCAAGGGATCACAGCAATATGGAGGAGGTGGTTGCCCTGTTGAGGGATCAGCAAAGGGCGGGTGAGATTATCAAATATGCCTATGAGGAAATCGCCTGCAATCCGCGCTACGGCTATGGGGCCATGGTGGGTCAGTTCGAGCAGGCGCTGGATGAAGAATACAGTAAATTACCAGTGCCCGCCGGACACGACAATCGCAAGGCGGCCCGGGCCTATCTAGGGCGTCATTATGATGCGGAGCAATTGTCAAAGCAAAATATCCGCCTGACCAGAGCCATTGTCTACAAACACCGGCTGGCTCAGGCCCTGCAGCGCCTGGACAGGTCCCTTGATCTCAATTTACCAGAAAAAATCAAAAGCCCGCTAAGGAAGCTGTCTCTGAAAGCTAAAAAAATACTTAAACGCTTGTTATTGCAGTCGTAAAGCAGCCGGTGATTCTGTGTTGGTGATGCCGGCGCAGGGCTGTTGAGAGAGCTTAACTCCTAGATCAGTTGACAGTTGCATTTCGGGTCTCAAATTCCTACAACCTTCTACGAACTAATTATTAGGGCAAATGAAGCCCATGGCAAAAAAGTTGACACGAGATGCAAAATCAAAAACCGTCCCAAGCAGATAACACGATAGACGAAGGTGCTTCCCTGAAGGGGGGCGGTAACAAGGACACCTCTGTTTTCAACAAAAACATCAAGCCAAGCAGAAAAAACAAACGCCTTAGATTATTGCTTTTGTGTAATTATGACATCAAAAATGCCTCCACCGTCTGCGATCACATTAATTCCTTTATAAAATATTCCCGGCACGATGTTTATGTTTTGTCCAATTTGGGCAATCCGCCGACTGATTTTCCGTTCAAAGATTTCGATATTATCGTTATCCACTACTCGCTGACCTTGGCCATTGAGGCGTATATCAGCCCTGCGATGCGCAACGAATTACGCAGGTTCAAAGGCTTGAAAGCCCTGTTCATTCAAGATGAATACCGGTTTGTGAACCGCACCATAGATGCCATCAACTATTGCGGTATAACGCTGGTTTTCACCTGTGTTTCCCAGGAAAATATCCCCAAAGTCTATCCGCCGGAACTGGTCCCCAACGTGCGCTTCCAGAATGTGCTGACCGGCTATATTCCAAACTGGTTGCCCATCTATCCGACCATCCCGCTGCACAAGCGTAAAATCATGGTCGGCTATCGTGGTCGCACCTATCCCGCCTGGCACGGACGCGCCGGTATGGAAAAAATTGAAATCGGTGCCCGCTTCTTGCGGGACGCCCAAAAATACCGCTTGAAATGCAATATTAAATGGGGCGAAAAAGACCGGATTTACGGTCGGCACTGGGTTGATTTCATCCGCTCCTGCCGGGCTTTTCTGGCTGTTGAAAGCGGCGCCAGCGTGTTTGATTTTTCTGGCCAGATTTCCTCCAAGACCGACACGTTTACCGACTTGCTGGAACAAGACAAGGTGTCGCGCAATCCGCAAAGGTTCCTGCCCGAGCTAAAGAGCCATTATGCGGATATGAAAGACCGTTATTTCGAGGATCAAGAAGATAATATCGACCTGTCACAGATCTCGCCGCGCGTATTTGAAGCTGCGGCACTGCGGACCATGTTGATCATGTATGAAGGCGATTATTCCGGCATTTTTAAAGCTGGTCGCCATTACGTCGCGTTGAAAAAAGACCATAGCAATATGGCCGAGGTGGTGGCTATCTTGAAAGACCCGGTGAAATGCGCGGAGATCATTTCCAACGCTTATGCGGAGATCATCCAGAACCCGGATTACGCCGCCAACAAATTCATCGCCGAGTTCGATGTCATCATCAAAGACAGCATGAAGCTGGGTAAAGCAAACAACCGCGATAAATATGAGGGCATACCAAAGCGGCCAAAATTATCGCAAACGGTTGAGTTATCAAGAAAAAAATTCGAGGAATTATACCCGTTCTATATGGTTGAGAACCCCTATGGATCTGAGGTTTCTGGCCAATCTAAGGCCAAGAAAGCGTTCCGTCTTGGTCGCGCTGTTTTGGGCCGTCTAAGGGCTAAGTTGTCGCGCTAATTGGCTGCAGCCGACACTCTCCTATACTCATCATAAAAGGATGGCATCAGGAAATCGCCTCAGACTGGCTTTTTTGATAGC
>JAJRRW010000002.1 GCA_024279115.1 Alphaproteobacteria bacterium | reverse complement strand
GTTTGGGACCAGGGGGTCGGAGGTTCGAATCCTCTCGCCCCGACCATATTTTCTTTTGCCGGAATAGGCAGGGCTGGAGGCATCGCCAACGAGGGCTTGAAGAGCGCCGCCAAATGCTTCAATATCAAGCATGATTTTCCGGTCTTCGATATTAATTCCATAAGGTGTGCCATGTTTGCCAAGATCTTCGTTCCGGCCAAAAGCGCCACCCAGTCGGCTCGCGCCAGCACCAATATATGGGTTCTGGAATATGAGCCTGAACAGGCCAGCGAAATCGAGCCTTTGATGGGCTGGACCAGCAGCGATGATATGCGCTCGCAAATCAGTTTGAAATTTTCCAGCAAGGAAGAAGCGGTCAGCTACGCAAAGCGCAACGGTATTCCCTATCGGGTGATGGATGAGGTGCAAAAGCCTCGCATTATCAAAAAGGCCTATTCTGATAATTTCCGCTATGGCCGCAAACACGCCTGGACACATTAGGAGTGCTAATTCCAGGTTTTACGAGGCGATCAGATGGACATTACAGAAGAAAACATATCGGACTTTGCCCCACAGATCATCACAATTCTCGAAGAGTGGAAGCTCTCGCGTGAGTATATTGTGCGCATGATGGGAGTGGAAGAGCTGGCAAAGCCACGCGATCTGGTTCGATTTCGTCAAAAAGCCATAGCATTTCCTTTTTCAGTAGAAATAGCTGACCGATTTGAGCAGATTGTCGGTATTCATGGCGCCCTGCAAACATCTCACCCCCATTCAAGAGAAATGCGCCTGATGTGGTTGCGTCGGAAAAACCGGCGTTTTAACAAGGTATCGCCAATGGCCATCATGCTGGCAGATGGTCTGGATGGTATGTTTCGGGTGCATATTGAATTGGATTGCTCTTATGGCTGGTCGCTCAATGAGCAGCAGCCAGACAAAACGTGATGATAGGCCAGTTGTTCGCCAATAATGATTTGAGGCCGTCTCTAGCTGGAGACGGCCTTTTGTTTGCGCGAGAATTGTTGCCCTAACAGGGCATTTTTTTACCAAAGCACACCAGTTTTACTGGCGCACTGGCGCACTACCTGCTTTTGGTGGTGCTTGATTTGCGTTTGGTCCAGCAGCGTTTGCGGATCTCCCAGGTGCGAATGGTGCGTTTGTTGCGCTGCTCAAGCATTGTCAGTTTGGGGGCCGAGGAGGTGCAGTTGGAATTGTCAAAATAGCGGATACCTTTTTCACTTTTGAAGCAATAGCCGTTGCGATGAAAGATCTCATTGCGGGCGATCCATAATTTATGACAAGAGAGCCCTTCCACTTCTGCGCGTTTGAGCTGTTTTTTGGAACTGTTGGGAAAAATGGCCCGATAGGTGAGGATATTGGCTTTCTTCTTGTTGGGAATAATGGGCGGGTTGCGAGGGGCTTCTGGCTGCACGGTGCGGGCGGTTGTGGTGGCTGATGGCGGCTTGGATGCCACAACAATGTTTCTCCCGGCCTTTTCAAGCTCCGCTATTTTGAGCTTTGCCAGCGGCGCGAAAACGCCAGTTGGAAAGGCCGTCAGATAGGCCTGGAAAGAAGCTGCATTGGTGGAATTGACGATGCTCTCCCAGAACAGTTTTTCAAGGCCCGGGCCAGAGCCACTTGAGCGTTTGAGACTGCTATTGGCGGTTTTGTCTGCCGTTGTGGCTGTTTGCTGGGCGACTTTTTGCTCTTTCATTTTGAAATAAAATTCGCCGCGAAAGGCACCGGTCAGCCACGGGGTCTGTTTGTTCTGGGTGGCATCTTCCACCGAGGCGAGAACGCGTTTGAAGACGGTTTCAACGGCCAGACCCGGCTTGCGGATAAAACGCGAAAGGGCCAGCGTATAGGGGCTGTTGAGGCCGTTGCCATCAAAGGCCACGTCGCCCGGCGCGGTCGAGTAGGCAATCAAGGTGCCGCTGGCGGCTTGCACGGGAGCAAGGCCCCTGGTGCCCGAGCGATTGGACCCGGCATAGGGATTGTTGCGGCAGGCATCCAGAATGATAATATTGAGGCGGCTGTTGGAGCTGCGCATGGTGCCAAGGAAATCGTTGACATCGACCCCTTCAAAGCGCACTTCCTCCTCGTCCTTTATATCAGCGGTGACCGGCACCATATAGTTGATACCTCGTACCTGGACGCCATGTCCGGCATAGTAAAACAGGCCGATACTGTCAGGATTATTGCGCAAGATGCGGCTGAAATCGAGCATGGCGCGGCGCATTTGCCGCTGATCGGCATCCGTCACCTTGATGACCTCAAAGCCAACCTCACCAAGGGTTTTGGCCATCAGTTCTGCGTCGTTTTTAGGGTTTTTGAGCGATGGGCTGCCTGTATAGGCAGAATTGCCGATGACCAGCGCATAGCGCCCGGCAGCGTGCGCCGATACCGTTGATATCAGTATCATGGAGACCAGCACGAGCAAGATCTTGTGGGCCGGTTGGTACATGAAAACCTCTTTTTCTATCCAATGTTTGAGAGCGGTTTGCATTCCCTCAGCTTCAGAAAAAACTGAGCGTGAGTGAACGCAAATAGCTCTGGTACACCCCGGGGCAAGGTTATAGGCTGCGCTGCCAGAAAGAAACAGGGTAGATCAGTTTATTTTGGGGGGCTGACCGTCAGCCCTTGTTTGCGCGCCGCTGGGCAATGCTGCGTGCAAAGGCCCATTCTATGGTGGCCTTGTGGCGGGCAATATCCGTGCAAAGATAAGCGGGGTCGGGTTTGATACCAACGCGCCCGAGATCGAGCCGGTCGGCGTCCCAGCAGGTGCAAACGGTCATATCGCCTTTGGTAAGACCTTTTGTGTGATCTGCGCAGGCGGTTTGCAATAGCTGAAATTCGCGATCATCAAGGTGAAAGAACCGGCCGTTGAGGCTGTTGAGCCATTGCGCGGCCCGTGGGCCATGTTCGGGATCAGTGCCCTCATTTTGGCGCTGCGCGTCATGAAGGAAGGCAAAAAGTTCGACAATTTTGAGATTGGCGCCGGTGTGTTTGGCCAGCCGCCGCCCATTGACCAGCACCCGCGCCCAGTGCGGCACCCCATGGATACCTTGCCAGTCGAGTAAAAACTGCTCTTTGATATGCGCGATGAGGGCGCGAGAGAGGATCGAGCGCGGCATGGTATCCTTGGCGGTGGAGATGGGGCGAGGCTCACAGAAAGGGAGCTTATTCGATCCAGCCTTTTTCTTTGTAATATTTGGCCGCCCCGGCATGCAGCGGCGCAGACAAGCCAGCGGAAATCATTTTCTTTTGATCCAGATTGGCAAACGCTGGATGCAGTTTGCGAAATTCATCCAGATTTTCAAACACAGCGCGGACAATCTCATAGACGGTGTCCTCGCTGGTATCGGTGCTGGCAACGATTGTCGCCATCACGCCAAACGTGTTGACGTCTTGGGCAATGGTCTTATAGGTGCCTTTGGGGATTGAAGAATAGGCGTAGGATGGATTGCTCGACACCAGTTGATCAACTGTTTTTCCAGCAAGGGTGATAATGCGGGCACCACATTCATTGGCGGCTTGCGCGACCCCGGCATTTGGTACGCCTACCGTGTAGCCAAAGGCGTCAATACGACCATCACACAGGGCTTTTGCCTGCTCGGTGGAATTAAGCTCGCTGGTTTCACCAAAATAGGAGCCATCCACATTATAGGCCAGCATCAAGGCCTCGAATGTACCGCGCTGGCCAGAACCTGGATTGCCGATATTGACGCGTTTGCCAGCCAGATCGGCCCAGCTATTGATACCGCTATCCTTGCCAACGAGGATCTGAAACGGTTCGGCATGCACCGAAACAGAGAGCGAATTTTCTCGAATTTTTGGCCTTCGAATTTATCGGTGCCTTGATAGGCATGCAGTTGCACATCGGATTGTGCGACGCCGATTTCCAGATCTTTGGCGCGAATGGCGTTGATATTGTAGACGGAGCCGCCGGTTGAGGGAGCCGAACAGCGCAGCGCGGTTCGTGTTTCATCAGCGGCTTTTTGCACCATTTTGCAAATGGCATTGCCAGCGATGAAATAGACCCCGGTGGGGCCTCCGGTGCCAATGGCAACAAAGCGTTTGGCCGCTTTGGCATTTTGTGGCAGCATCGAGATGCCAACCCCAAGCGCCAGCAAGAGCGCCATGGTCCCACGTATGATTTCCTGTCGTGCTTTCATTGCGTTCTCCGCTTCGTACTAGCCGTTCGATCACATTTTTACCATACAGATCAGAAATCTGCTGGCCCTGCGCGCATCATAGCGCCAGTCTGGTCAATAAGGGGCAATCAATTGATCTCATGGTTATTTGGCCGTTTGAGACTTATTGACCCGTTTTTGGCATTTCTGCCCATCTGTTTATCGGCTCAGGCTTTGTTCTTCAAGTTCGCGAACATAGCGATCCCAGAGAAATTCCCGGTTTTTTCCGATTTCATACAGATGCTTCCAGGAATAAACCCCGGTATCGTGACCATCGTCAAAGGTAAGTGTGACCGCATAGTGACCAACTTCCTCAATACCGGTGATTTTGACACTCTTTTTGCCCGGAATGGTTTTTCGTTGATCGGGGGCGTGGCCCTGCACTTCGGCGCTGGGGCTCATGACGCGCAGATATTCGCTCGAAAATTCAAAATTTTCGCCATCTTCAAAGGCGACGGTTAGCTGATCCTTGCTCTTGTTGAGTTTGATTTCTGTTGGCTCGAGTTCAAAGACGTCCATGGTAATCGATCCTTCCCGATACATGTTTGGCGGCACAACTGATCAAAAAAACTGGTTCTGATGTCCAAATGATGCCTTATCTTATTCATTAGATTGAATATGACTGATCTGACCGTTTGTTCAAGGGGAAAGCGCAAAACCAGGGGGGAAAGCGCAAAGTGAGGGTGTTTCGCTGGCAGTTTGGTGTCAAAGCAAAGGGGAGTTTGTTTCATTGCAAAAGGTGAGGAGGATATTTTGGGGTCTGGTGTTGACGATGACATTACTGTTGGCGTTGAACTTCTCCTGGACGCATGCAGCGCTGGCGTGGTTGATCAGCAAGCCTCAATGCCCCGCAAAGCTGGTTTCACAAGCGAGGAGTGATGTGGCGGCTCTGTATGGCAGTGTGCGCTCGTCTCCCCTATGGGTATGTGCAACAAAGCCGCTGCTGGGGCTGGATATTTCACATGGTACAACGCGCAGCGCCTTGTTCTTGCCGTCCATCATCGTCATTGGCATCAAGGGACCAAGGCGCAATGTGATGGCCCACGAATATTCGCATGCGGAACTGGCGGCTCGTGCCGGGGCACGCTATGCGCTCATTCCCACCTGGTTTGATGAGGGGCTGGCCATGCAGGTGGATTTTCGCCGCGCTTATACGCAACGGGCGCTCAAACGTTACCTCTCTCGCAAGGGCGTAAAAAAACCGCGTCTTGATGATCTGGCCTCTTCTTTTCGCTTCTATAAGCGCGGTGATGCCAGATTGCACTATGCCTTTGCCAATTGTGTCGTCAAAAACTGGCTCAGGTCGCAAGGCAACAAACAGCCCCTTGGGCTGATAAACGACATGGACTGGCAAAAACCGTTCCCCCTTGGGGTATTTCGCAAATTTGAACAGCGTTGCTTGAAAACATGAAGGGCAGGCGGCGCACCAAACCATAAAAATAACCCCAAAATGGCCATTCCGGTCGAGCAATATGGCGGCGCATTTCTTAGGCCATCGGCGATGATCGGTGCTCTAACAACAGGGGGGAGCCAATTTTGCCTCCACGAAGGCATGCCAACATCCTGACGATCATCACCATCACAAAAAAGACAGGCCGCAAGACCTGCCTTTTGCAAATTCATGGCCCCCAGCAAAGCTGGCTGCTTGGCAGGGGTGATTTTGATATTTTTGCTGGTGCGTCTGGTTATCCTGCCCGCACCTGGGTAATGAATTTGTCAACTTCCCCTTTGAGAAAATCTGCCAGTTCTGACAATTCGTTGGCGGCCGACATCACTTCTCCAGAAGCGGCCCCTACTTCTTTTGAGGCTTCGGTCACAGAGGCGATATTATCGCTGACCTGCTGGGTGCCCATAGAGGCGAGATGCACATTGCTGGCGATTTCCTCGGTCGCGGCGCGTTGCTGTTCCATGGCGGCAGCGATGGCAGATGAAATTTCATCGACGCGTGCGATGGTCCGGCCAACGTCCCCCATTGAAGTTGCGGCGTGTTTGGTGGCGGTTTGAACATCACCGATCTGCTGGGCGATTTCACCTGTTGCTTTGGCGGTCTGACTGGCGAGATCCTTGACCTCGTTGGCGACCACGGCGAAACCCTTGCCAGCTTCTCCGGCTCGTGCCGATTCAATCGTTGCATTGAGGGCAAGCAGATTGGTCTGTTCGGCAATGCCAGAGATCAGTTCGATAACTTCTCCAATCTTGTTGGCATTTTGGGCTAAAATTTCCATTTGCTGTCCTGTCTTGTCGACTTCTTCCACAGCTTGTCTGGATATGTTGGACGCCTGCACCACCTGCTGACTGATTTCGCCAATGGTGCTGGTCATTTCCTCGGTTGCAGCTGCAACGGTCTGGACATTTGATGAGGCCTGGTCAGATGCTGTTGACGCTGACATGGCCTGATTGCTTGTCTGTGTGGAGATGTCAGCCATTGACTGCGCTGTTGTCTGGAGTTCCGCCGAGGCAGACGAGACGGTGCTGACAATGCCGCCAACACTTGCATCAAAACCATCCGCAAGTTTTGTCATCACAGCGATTTTGTCTTTTTCAATCTGTTTTGCCAATGCATTTTGGGCGATTTCCAACTCGTCATTTTTGATGGCATTGACGCGAAAAACCTCTACCGCGCGTGACATTTCGCCGATTTCGTCGCGTCTGCTTTGTCCTTTGGGGGGCGTGGATTTGTCGTTTTGGGCCAATTTCCCCATATTTCTGGTCAGGCATCTGATGGGTTTGGCAATCGAGCGGGCAATGAAAATCGAGACGATGATCGTCAAGGACAACAGGCTCAACAGCAATATGAGTTCCGACCAGAATTTGGTGTTTTCCTGTTCTGCAAGGGTCAGCGAATATTTCACGATGTCCTTGGCAATCTGGTCCTCAACAGTTTTTAAAGCGTTGATCCGCTGGGAGCTGGCCAAAAACCAGTCAGGGGCGCTGACGCTGGATATATTGCTGCCAAAAGCGGCTGTCGCTGCCAGCTCGCGCATGCGATAAAACTCTTTATGTGTCGTGTCCAAAAGCTCTGTGCGAAGGGTCGTTGCATGCTTTGGCTGGATATGTTGGAGCGCCATCAAAAAATAGGCCTCTTGCATGGCTCCAAACACAATGAAATTGCGAAAAATCTGCGGTTTGAAGAGGCCAGCACTAAATCCAGCAGCTCCCATGGCCCTTTCTAGCCCGGCCCGCTCTTTGCCTTGTAAAAGTGCGGTATAGGCTGTGAAGGAATGAATGACCTGCTGATTGTCGGCAATTTTTGCGACACTCTCAACCATTGTCAACAAGCGGGCGATGGAAGAACTATAGTAGCTGGCCATCTGGGCCCCAGACAGAGATAAATTATCAATTGACTGGCGCTTGGTTGGCAGCTCGTCAATCGCCAGCTTCATCTTGGCCAGCAGCTTGTCAAAGCCTTTGATGTGCAGATTTGGTTGAGTGGCGAAAAATGTCGATTGAAAAACCGCCAGCGCCTTGTCGGTATCCTTGCGGATCTCAATAATCTGCCTGTTAAATTTGGTACCTTTTGAGGCGATGAAACCAGCTGAGGTCCCGCGTTCTTTTTGTAATTCATGGGCAAAATTGGAAATCGCTGGAGCAATGGAGATGGCCTGCGAGGTCGCCAGCGCATTGTTCGCGCTTGCCCGGACTGACCAAAGCTCATTGGCTCCAAAACCAAGAAGGGCGAGCAGGGGAATGAGTGCTAAAAATAAAATACGGGTGGAGATAGACCAGTTTTGAAGGAGGCGCATAATATTGTTTCCCTGAGCGACGAATGTTTTTTAAACATTTAATAGCTGCAAGAAGGTAACTGAATGGTTAATGCGGTTGAATAGGGGAATATAATCTCCTGGAAATCCCGACAGGGCTAGTAGGAATTGGTGATTGTTTTAAGCCTGATAAGTATTGCGGGAAGTATAACGCGGATATACAAGTGTCCAATGGTGATTGTTCCGCTGGCTGTATGGATGAAAAAAGGCAGGCCGTGATGACCTGCCTTTTTAAACTTGTATCAATTAGAAAACTTCTAGCTTTCCAAAGTGATTTTGGTTTTTTTGCCTTCGCGTTTGGCTTTGTGGGCCTCGGCATTGTTCCAGGTCTGGGTGGCGATATGGCGATAAATCTCGGCATGCGGGCCATCGGGATCAGAGACCACTACCGGCTGACCGGCATCTGATTTTTCGCGAATATCCATATGTAGCGGGATCTCGCCAAGGAACGGCACCTTGATGCGTTCGGCCTCGGCTTTGGCCCCACCATGACCGAAAATGTCGGAGCGTTCGCCACAAGAAGGGCAATTGAAATAGCTCATATTTTCAACAATGCCCAGCACAGGCACTTTCACCTGCTTGAACATGTTAAGACCCTTGCGGGCATCAATAAGTGCCAGATCCTGCGGTGTTGAAACGATGACGGCACCTGCGAGCGGCACGGCCTGTGACATGGTCAATTGCGCATCACCGGTTCCAGGGGGCATGTCAACGACAAGCACATCAAGCTCGCCCCAGGTGACATATTGCAACATCTGGGTGAGGGCCGACATAACCATGGGGCCACGCCAGATCATCGGGGCTTCCTCATCGACCAAAAAGCCAATAGACATGACTTCCATGCCAAACGCTTTCATTGGTTTGATGTGGTCGTTTTCAGCCGCTTCGGGATTTTGACCCTGCAAGCCTAACAGGCGCGGAATAGAGGGGCCGTAAATATCGGCGTCCAGGATACCCGTGCGCAGACCGTTGGCCTGGAAAGAAAGCGCCAGATTGATGGCGGTGGTTGATTTTCCAACGCCGCCCTTGCCCGAGGCAACCGCGATGATTGAACCGATATTTGGCATGGGAATCTGGCCGCCCGTGCCGCCAGAACCTGGAGCGCCGCCACCGCCGCCAGTCGAGCAACCGCCGCTGCCGCCGCCAGCACCAGACTCTGGTGCGGATGTGTCGCCAGCCTCGCGGTCCGCTGTCAGGGTCACGGCAACTGATTTAACACCATCGATGCGACCAACGATTTCTTCCGCCGCTTCGCGCATGGGCTCAAGTTCCTTGGCGCGACCCGGTTCAACGCTGATGGCAAAATAAACCTTGCCCTTGTTAATGACAATCGGAGAAACCAGGCCCAGCGAGACGATATCGTCGTCCTGATCTGGTCCCTTGACTTTTTGCAGCATTTCAAGGACGCGGTCCTTGGTGAGGTCGGTGCTCATTGGCTTTATTACTCCCTGGGTGGCCTCGAAATGGAGGCATAATTTTAACACGACTTACGGTGTGGCTCGTGAGACCCCATATAGGCACTCGGCGGCCAACCGTCAATTGATGCTGTGACGCATCAGATCTTGATTGATTGATCTAGTAGTAGAAATAGCCGACAGTCATTGTCAAGTATTTGAGGGGTGATATATCAACTTATCTCGATTATTGCATATATTTACGGGCGCGGCAGGGAATTTACGCTGGTTGGGGGAGGGCTTATCTGGCTGATTTCATAGTTTTGACGCAATAACCGCCTTTGAATTGAAACTGATTTTTTCTGGCTGATGCAAATCAAACGCGTTCTCAGCTTTTGTGGTCTGACAGATTTTGTGTCGGGGCCGTGGTTTTTTGGTATGAATGTGCGATGTTTAATCCAATCCGTCTGATAAATCGTTCGTTTGAATTCCTGGCTGAGTTACCTGCAAGGCTCATTCGCCTGCCGGTAGCGGTCATGGAATTGATTCTTGATATCCGTTTTTGGATACGCCTCGTGCTGTATGGTATTGGCTCGTTTTTGCTGGTCCTGACGCTGGCTTATGCCGCTCCCGCCATCTGGGCTCCCCTGGCCTTGAAATGGCTGGAGCCACAGCTCGATTATTTCGAGCAACGTTCCAAAGGTATTGGCCTTTATAGCGCACGTGGTGATTATCTGGGGATTTTCGACCCCCGCATGGAGCCAGATTTCAATGTCTCCGCCAAGGCCATCGAATGGGAAAACTTTACCGCTTACCCTGATCACAAGTCAGAACATGTCGACAAGGTACCTCCTCATTACTGGTCTTGTTTGCGCTATCTGGAAGACCGCGACCTTGGCAAGCCGATGATCAGCTTGCGCCCCGGTTTTCCCTATATTCAGTTTGGCAATCTCTATGGGATTGATCCGCAGGGGTTGATGCGGCTGCCCTATAATATCGTTCAAAATCTGCGCGGCGCATCTAGTGGCGGGGGGGGGTCAACGATCGCCATGCAGCTGGCCCGCAGCTATTACGCCTCCTTGCCCTCGCGCAAGGAAAGCTATATCGACAAGCTGAAACGCAAAACCTCCGAATGGTGGCTGGCGCCCATTATCCAGTACAAGCTGGTAAGGGACGGGGATTATGGGCGGTTGCAGACCTGGGCTGCCAATCATCTGCCATTGGCGCAACGGGTCGGGGGATCGCTATACGGGGTGGGCCTCACCAGTCGCATTATTTTTGGCAAGCCATCAAGCGAGATGACCAGGGCCGAACAATTCGTGTTGGCGGCTGCTGTCAATCGTCCCATTCAGGTGTTGCCAAGCAAAAACCCGCGTATCAACAAGCGGCGTTTGCGTAACTGGCGCCATATTACGGCGATCCGGGCGCAACGATGCGTGAAAGCGTTGGTCGCGGACCCGCAAGAAGAAAAAAATCTGACCATTGCTCTGTCCACCATGTCAATAGAGGTGCCGCAAGCAAGGCTGGCTCCCGACAAGGAAGCCGAGTTAAAACTTTTGTCGCGCTCGCAAGGGGTTATTCGCAATAATCCGGTGCGCCGGGCCAATCATTTTGCCCCGTCCGCGCGCTTTGGAGCGCGTGCCGAAATGGTGGATTTATATGGTCACGAGTGGCGTAACTATGTGGCGCGGGTCGATCTGACGCTGAATTCGGCCCAGAATATTCGTTTTCGGGAAAAACTTGCCAAACGGCTTGGCAAACTCAATGCAAAATATCGCAGCAAACTGGATCGGCGCTATACGCTGGACGTGCTGGCCCGCAAGCGTGGCCAACGCCTGCCTGATATTATTGTCGCTGCCGCCGATGAAAACGGCAAAATCGTGCGCTATTTCGAGGCCGGGCAAAATGCTCATTATTTTGGCTCCAGCCTCGCCAGAGACCGGTTGTCGGGACGTTATGAACGCGACCGCGAGGGGCGCGCTGTCGCCTCTATTGCCAAAATGATCGGCGCCGTCTTGATCGCCAATGATGGCGAAGACACCCCAGACAGCAACTATCTAGACACTGATGCTCCTGCCAAGGGCTTGCAAAGCTGTCGGCGCAACGGCGGTAATCGGCGCTTGCGGCGGGCCGAGACGGTGTTTGCTTGTTCCATGTCGCAGCCCCTGGGCAACCGCTTGTTCAAGCTGGGACAAGGAGCAGTGCGCCAGAGCGTTGACCGGTTTGGCTTTAATATGCCGTTTGCAAAGAACAAAGAGCAGGCAACCCCGCCCTCGACGGCTGTGGCCCACGGGCTGATCACCGGTAGTCCGCAAAAGGTCCATCACCTGGCCTCCGTCATCCTTGCGTCCTTGACGGGACGTGGGGCAAAGCCTGTGAGCCTGCCAACCATTGTTGCTCATCACTCACAAACATCGCGCAAGAGCATCGAGGCCAACAAGTTTGAAACCACCAGCGACATTATTCCAGATGGGGTGATTGCGCCGGCGGGGCGGGGCATGTTGCGCAAGCTTCTCTCGGCACCGCTTTGTTATGAAGTCAAAGGCAAGCGCCACGGTACGCTGAAAAGTCAGGGTAAATGGTGTGCCGCACGCCATAAAAACGTCGAGTTGCATTTTGCCAAAACCGGTACGCAGACCACCAATGATGCGGATACCACGGTTGATGTGTGGGCGGCCGGCGGGGTGCAGTTTTCCAGCGGCAAGAGCTATTCCTATGTCATTCTGGTCGGCTCTGGCTCGGTCAGTCAGCCGCTGGGCTATCGTCTGCATTCGAGCCAGTTGGCCGCCCCTCTGCTGGGGGTTTTGATGAAAGACCTTGAGCAGCTCGCCATGCCGGTTCAAGCGGCAATTGTACCAATAAACGCCCATAAAACACAGTAACCAGACGCTTTGCCCTCCAAGGCTTGCCCGTCTGGCTGATTAGATGCTATTTAGAAGTTTGGCGAACGAGGCGCCTTGATGGTGCCCCGGGGCTAATTGGGGGGCTATGTGACCATTGGGGGGCACTGAACGATCACCTCAAAGACATGAAACAGCCTAATTATCGGGCTATATACTTGGTTCTGTGATCGGGGGGCGAGACGGGCGAGACAGTCATACTGAACTGTTTTGCCGTAGTTTTTCCCTGTTTTAACTGATTTCTTGAACGCTATTGGCCCGCGTGCATTTGCACTGGGGTTGATGTGAATGAACGGGAGCATCGCGTCCGATGGTGGGAAGGTGCGATGGGACAAAGGAGTTTTCCTGTGCTTGAGTGGTTGATGAGGAAAATATTTCCTGGCTGGCTTGAAAAACCCTCGACGAGGGAATTGGCCCTTGCAAAAGATGAACGTGAAGTGGCAAAGCTTGACGGCTCTGATGATCAGCCTGTGGTTGATCGCCGTGTCGAGCCGTCGCTTGATATGTCATCTGTGCAGCCCCTTACTCCTAAAAATGACACCGATAATGGACAAGCAGATGCCGCGCCGTTGACGACAGAGGCGGCGGCTGAGCAAAGCGAAAAAGTTCACATTTTTAATTTCCGCGCCTGGTTTTATGCCGATCCGGTGAAAGCCGCCTTGACCCTTGGTCTGGCCTTTTTGTCCTGGCTGGCCACCTATACCGGCATGCTGGAGCTTATTCAGGCCAACACCGGATCTCTTGATGTCGGGTCGCGCGTGGCCATTGGCTTTGCGGTCATGATGCTGATGCTGATGATCCTTTATCTGCTCGACAGCTTGTATGCTGGCGGCACTCCCAGATGGATCAAGCCTTTGTTTGTGTTTGGCTATTTGTTCTTGACGCTTATTTCAGTGGGCTTTGGCTTTGGTTTTTACTGGAAATATCTGGAAGCCCAGACAGAGGCCACCCGCTCGGCGGAAAGCGCCGTCTCGCAGGTGCAGGTTGCCTTGCAGATCGGCCAGACCCGGCTGGAGCAATTGCAAAGTACCTTTGTGCAATTGACTACCTTGTCGACCAACAAAGCCACGCAAGAGCGCGATCACGGCAATAGCTGCCCCAATTCTTCGCCAGGTGAGGGACCGCGTATGCGGTTGCGCGATAGCGATAGTCAAAAATTTGGTTATGCCGCCGAATATATTACGGGCCGTGCCGGCACGGTGAAGTCTGACCTCAATGCGCTGAATGCTGATCTCAAAAAAGTGGTCAGCCGGGAGGCCTCGACGATTGGCGCAGACGGCACCCGCAACAAGTTTTTGCGCTCGCTTGGTCGCAAGCTGGATTTGACCATTGCGCGCTTTAATACGCTGCGCACCGACCCGCAATTGCTCCAGTTTCGCGATAATTTTGACAAGCGCGCCAGTACCACCCGCTTCCCCAATGGCCGTGGCGGCACGTTCCGTTGCCCCGATGTACAATTGCAGACCGCTCTGCGCGGTGTGGTGCGGGCCATTGATGATATTCCAGAAATCAAAAACCCCAAGATCTCTGCGGTTGAGGGATCGGAAGCCATTATCGAGGCATTTCGCCGTCTTGCGGTGACGCTTGCTGCCTTGCCGACACTGAAATTACCGCCAAGTCCTGACGAGCTGCGAAAAGCCCGCAAACAGGCGATCAGTGCCGGGCGCAGGGTCGAGGTTTCCAATCTTGATGCCGGTCTGTCAAAGCGCGATTATATTCCGCTTTCGGCGGCTGTTTTTGTCGATCTGTGTATCTTGCTGATTTCGCTTAATCGCAGCTATGATCATTTGCAGCGTATTCAAAGCTCTGATTCGCGAGCTCGCGCCAGTAAATTTGGCGGCACCATGCTGGATATATTCGAGGCCCATAAAAACAAGATTTCCGAAGAAATGCTGGAGATCTTTCACAATGCCGAATTTGAATATGGGCGCGATTACTATCTCGCGGTGCCCTTGGTCAAGGGGTCACAAAAGGCCCTGCTGAGCGACCGGCTGGATCGCAATATTGAAGAGGGATACCGCTCGGAGCGCGATGACTTTGATCGCGGCATACGAAAGCTTGAGAAAGAATTTGCCGCGCTTATTCCCGATAAAATTCAGAACGAAGAACTGCAAGCCAGAAAGCTGACGCGCGAACATGCTGATTTGTGCCGTACTCACAATCTGCTGATCAGCAATAGCAAGCAATTGCGCGCCAAATATCAAACAGATACGGACGAGCAGTTCAACAGGCGCGCGGATGTGAGGGAGGTTGCCAATAGTTTAGAGCAAACAGCGACCTATTTCAAAGCCTTGCAAAGGCAGGAAGAAAAACTGGCTGGTCCCCTCACGCGCATGGAGGTGATTGAAAAGGAAATTGATGAGCTGAAAAAGAAGCGCACCATCAATCTGAAGATGGAGCGTGACGAGATCAAAGGGCAATTGTCGACCGGCTATACTCACGACATTGCCAAGGAATCGCGCTTTTTGTCAAATCTGTGCATCTCGCTGGAGGCCAATGGAATTTTACATCTGGCGAGCATCTGGCCCTTGCAAAGTGTGGTGCGAGCGCAGCTGAAGCGCCATGACAGTCGCTATTATGCGCAAAATCGCCAATATCGCGTTTATCGCTTCCGCAAGGTGGCAGATACGCAAAGTCAGATGGTGCTGGATCTCATAATGGAGGCGGTAAAGCGGTCACAGGAAAATGGCGACCTGAACGACAATGGACAGGACGACCCGGCCCGTATTGACCTTGCCGCGACAGAACAAAAGCTTCGCAATGAAGAGCAAGAGCGCCATCGCCAGCAGCAATTGGAACGCCAGAAACTGGATCACGAGCAAAAGCTGGCGACCATGGAAGAAGAGATCGACAAGCTGAAAAAGGAAAAAACCGCCACTATGGAGGCGGCCAAGCGAGCTGATTCTCCGATCAATAAAGAAGCCGCCGATGATGCTGAAATCATCACCATCAAAGCGCTTTCGCCCGACGCCATCAGGCGCTCCAACAAAGCGCTGCGCAGTCAGCTTGAAGGGGTGACAGGGCTTGGCGTGCCCAAGGAGCAACTGGCTGATCTGGTTGCCAAAAATGATCGTGTTGAGAAGCAGGTTTTGACTGATGAGCCGATTGTTGCTGACAAGCTTATTGTGGCCAGGAAACCCGTTGAGGGGGATGAGGAGAACGCGTCTGGCGTTGTCTCGAAAATGATAGGCGGACTTTTATCATTTGGTAAAAAGACCACACCAGAAAGTCTCGTCAAACCAGAACCCAAAGCCGTCACCAAACCGGCCCCCAAAGCCGAGATACAGATCGCCTCACTCGATCCTTTGGAGGATCGCCAGCAGCAAAAGCCAGATACAAAACCTGTTGATCAGGTCAAAGAGGGTCTGGAGAATGACCCAGTGCTGTCAATCGATAGCAAAGAGCCTGATGCCCCGGTCATTAGCGATAAAAAAGCAGATGAGAGCGCTCCACTGGTTCACGAAGAAGAGCCATTTGTGGCTGTGAAACCGATTACCGAACCGGCCGAATCGGCGACGTCGATCCTTTCTCGATGGAGCGCGGCTGAGCCGCAAAAGCCCCGCGAGCGCCGTGCCAATGAAGATAGTTTATTGCCGGAAAAACGTGAGCAGGGCGTGCAGGCCGAGCCGGCGCCCGTGAGCGGAGAGCGAGAGGAGCCGTCGGGTATTGATCCTGTGTCGGCGCGCATCTCGGAATTGAAACAAGGATTGCAGGAGCGCGTATTTGCAAGCCGTAATGCGGCTGTTGATGCAACCAGCAATAGCTCAAGGCGCAGACCTTTGACCGACCCTGTCATACTGGGCCCCGGGGAAGCCAGTCAGGACCTTGGCTCTCGGCTGATGGCGCAGATGAATGCCAAATCCACTGATTCTGTTGATGAGCCATCAGAGGCCGATCACTTTAAAGAGGGCAAGTTACCCGGCTTTTTAAAGGGCGATGGTTTTCTTGATGAGGCTTCTGAAGATTTGGCGGCGCAAAGCCTGGCGAAGCGATTCAGTCCCAAAGGCGATAAAACGTAGAATTTTTTGAAATGGAAGTTTTAAAATAAAAAATGCAGGCAATATCAGTTGCTTGTGAATATTATTGTGGTTTTTTGCTATTTTTCAGCGGGCCGTTAAAACCTTTTTTACCGTCAGGGCGCACATTGGTTAAACGAAGGCGACACTGGTTCTGAAATTTCGTCGCTCCAATAATTTTTCCGATATTGAGATGGGAACGCCGGAATGGGTCTGCTTTCACAATTTTCTTCAAAAGCCGAACTTCATCGCAGAGAGACGGTCAAACGTTTTGATGATTTTATTTTATCCTATGTGAGCAAAATTGAACTGGGGGACGCCGTTTCCCAGGACGATTTGAGCGTGACATTGATCGCTCGTGCTCCCGATAGTGCGGTCACAGATGCTGTACGCCGCCATGCCAATCGCTTTGTCGATCTTGGCATCGAGCTACGTGTCATTTTTGCCAGCATTGAGCCTGCATCGGTTTTCGCCGACTTTGTGGAAATGGCTGGTATGTATAATGGGCAAAACTGCCTGGATGCTTCTCTGCGCTGGGCTAAAAACCCGGCCCTTCTGGATGCTCATGAGCAGCTTGTTCTGGGCCTCGATCATTGCTGGTCTGGCGATATTATGCGCCGCGCAGCCGATGTCAGATTTTCACTTGATCTGTTCGAGAAAAATGGCGCTGAGGCCGTCGAGCTTGGCCGCTCGGCTTTTCACGGATTGTGGTCAGCAAGTACCAATATCCCCAAATCGCGTTTTCGCAATGTCACCCCGGCCCGTGCCGGTGAGCCAGTTGTGATCGAGATCGAAGGTATTCGTGAACAGTTACTGGAACATGCTTTTGAAAGTAGCTGCGCGACCCGTCACTAGATGTGAGAACTCATATCCGGGGTCACAAATTTTGATAAACTCATGAAGAAGGGTTGGGCCAACTGGTCCAACCCTTTTTCGTTTGTCCCTAAAAGCGTGCTAGAAGTCGCCTTTTGAAGCGCGATCGAGGACATCAAGAATAATTCTTTTCACCTCAATGGCTTCTTTTAACAATTTGGGCGGCAGGGTTTTGCCACCATTGATCATCATGTCCATGTCCAGTGAATAGATCCACAATTTGCCTTTCTTGTCTTCAAGCAGAGAGACGCGGCAGGGCAGGTAGGCTGCGTAGGCATCAGAATGATCGACCATTTTCTGGGCGGTCAGCGGATTGCAATAGAGGTAGATATTGAGCTTGCGCCACGGCTTGCCGTTCATGGCAGTGACCTGATCACCAAGCGGCAGGAAGCCAACATCTTTGATATTGTTTTCCTGGGCAATGGTCTTGATTGATTCGTGAACTTCAGCGAAAGTAATGCCCTCGGAAACCTGGCGTTTCCAGACCGTAGCTTCGGCGGCATTTCCCGTTTCGGCGAGTTTTTTGGCCATATTATAATATGTTTTGGCGGCACCTGGATCAAGATCCTTGTAGGTGTATCCAAGGAAGCTCACGCCAATCAGGGCGATCAGCCCTGTCAGCGCCAGTATATTTCGTATAAAACCCATAATTTGTTCCCTCTAACTTTTTCAAGAATGCAAGTGTATTGAGCTCTGACAGGCTCTGTCAGTTGCCATTCACCACTAAAATTATTATTTGTCGGGCAAGTTAAGCATGCAAATTGCCGAGCGTAAAGGGCGGGAAGCAGGTTGGCACACGCCTGATTGGCTGAATTCGGCGACATGATCTGGTGAAAACGGGCTATATTGGCGGCAATTGATTGGCACTGCTCAACTACTCACTAGCCCCAGCTCAATGCGCGCACGCGACCGTAACCGATCGATCGGTTGCAGATCGTTGCCGTCCAGATAGTGCCAGTAAGTCCAGCCGTTACAGGCTTTTTTATCTTGCACATTGGCCCCCAGCTTATGAATTGAACCTTGTGCCAGCTCTGCATATTGTTGATTGCCTGGCCGCTTTTCGCATGACAGCGAGCCATCAGCGCGCACACTGGCTTCACATTTTGTTGTTTTGTCATAAAGGCGGGTGCCAGGTTGCAACAGCCCAAGGTCCAGTAGCTGCCCGAAGGGCACTTTGGGAGCATCTCGTTTGCTCGGCAGGGGGGTAATATCTTTTTGTGCCAGAGGCTTTATTTGTTCAATGCGTTCAAGCGCGACCTTGGCATAGGCCTTGTCGCGTTCAATACCGATGAAATTGCGGCCCAGATATTTTGCCACGGCCCCTGTGGTGCCGGTGCCAAAGAACGGATCAAGCACGACATCGCCGGGCTTGCTGGAAGCAAGGATAACGCGGCGCAACAGGCTTTCGGGCTTTTGTGTCGGGTGCTGCTTGTGGCCATCGCTATTGCGCAAGCGCTCGGGGCCAGCGCAAATCGGCAGCAGCCAGTCAGAGCGCATCTGCAGGTCGTCATTAAAGGCTTTCATGCTGTCATAGTTGAACGTATAGCGAGAGCTTTGCCCCTTGGCGGCCCAGATCAGAGTTTCATGGGCATTGGTGAAGCGGCGGCCGCGAAAATTTGGCATTGGATTGGTTTTGCGCCACACCACATCGTTCAAAAGCCAGTAATCAAGGTCCTGCAACGCGGCGCCGACACGAAAAATATTGTGATAGGAGCCAATAACCCACAGCGCCCCGTCCTTTTTCAAGACCCGGCGACAGGCACTCAACCAACCGCGCGTAAAATTATCATAGGCATTGAAGCTGCTGAATTGATCCCAGTCCTGATGCACCCCGTCAACAGCGCTGTTATTGGGCCGCAAAAGATCGCCATCGAGCTGCAGATTATAAGGAGGGTCGGCAAAAATCAGATCGACACTGTTGGCAGGGAGTTTTTTGAGTTCCTCAATGCAGTCACCGATCAAAATTTTATTGAGAACATTGGTATCACTGACATGATCATTGGTTGCTTTTCCGGGGAGAATACGAGGGGAAGCCGTGGACGCAATACTCACTAAAGGGGTCTCCTTGGACAGTGTCTCAAAATGATACAAACGGGGAACACGACAATAGCTCATATTCCCCGATATTGGAAGGTTATAATGCCCCAAAAGGCCTGCCATAAGGGGTTAAAGGCTTGATTATGGTTAATAGACAAAAGTAGAACAAAATTCTGTTCGAAGTTTCAACAGCCTGCAAAAAAGCAAGTGTTTTCTCATCTGGATGAAATATTTTTTTTGAAGGTGATCGTCGCGAGGCGCGAGGATTAGTCTGATATGGGAACAAAGATGACTGGTAATCATATTTAAATAAACGTCTCATATATTATAAGTAACTACTAGTAGTATTAAGGATCCAGAATTCATTCGTCAGTCATCACTAGATGGAGGCATATTATGGAGCAGAATAGTACAAACCTTGTGAGGGGCATTCTAACAGGATGCTTCGTTGCGGCGATCGTCTTGTCGCTCGCCACCAAATCCCATGCAAGCGAGATCATCAAACCACTTGCGGAAAAAACCGAAGACCTTGCCAGTAAATCTTTGGCCCCGGCAATCTATTATGGTTCGCGCAATACTTATAATGAAGAGCGTGATATTTGGGGGCTTTCCAATGAGCAACCATTTGACCCTGCCGCCTTTTTGGAAATATCCGCTTAGCTGAAGCCCTTCGCTACTGAAGGACTTCGCTACTGAAGGCCAAGCGCGCGCGCCTTGGCTATTTGAGGTTTTGACCGGCTGTTAGTGGCAGTCCGCGCAACAGATCGGCGGCGCTCATCGGGCGCTTGCCAGCGCGCTGCAATGTCACCAGACGCACCGCCCCCTCGCCGCAAGCCACCAGAAGCCGATCATCGAGCAATTGCCCGGCGCGCGCCTCATCTGTGGTGTGTTTGTCCAGTTGGCTGCCAAGCACCTTGATGCGCTCCCTCTTTCCTTTCACATCAATTTCGAACCAGGCACCGGGGAAGGGCGACAGGCCGCGAATATGATTGTGGATGTGCTGCGCGCTTTTGCGCCAGTCAATGCGGGTTTCCGCCTTGTCAATCTTGCTGGCATAGGTGATGCCCTCAACGGGTTGTGGCTGGCACGATAAAGACCCTTGTTGCAGCTTTGCCAGCGCTGCAACCATCAAATCCGCCCCCCGCACCATCAACTCATCATGAAGTTCGCCAGCACTCATATCAGGGGTGATTTGTACTTTTGCGCTCTGGCAAACGGGGCCGGTGTCGAGCCCCTCTTCCATGCGCATGACCTCGATCCCTGATACTTCGTCGCCCGCCATGATGGCTCGCTGAATGGGCGCCGCTCCTCGCCAGCGCGGCAATAGCGAACCGTGCAGGTTCAAGCAGCCATGTTTTGGCGCGGCGAGCACTTTGGGGCCTAGCATCAGGCCATAGGCAACAACAATGGCCACATCTGCGGCAAGAGCTTCAAAGGCTTGTCGCGCGGCGAGTTTGCGCAAGCTTTGCGGGGTGCGAACTTCCAGGCCTTGTTCCTTGGCAAAAGCATGCACCGGCGTCAGGCGGTCCTTTTTACCTCGTCCGGCAGGTCTTGGTGGCTGACTGTAAACGGCCACCACCTCGTGACCGGCTTTTTGCAGGGCGTCGAGGGTCGGCACCGAAAAATCAGGTGTCCCCATGAATATAATTCGCATGGTGCTTTATCCTTTTTGTTGATTGTCTAAACACCTATCGCCGAACTGTCCAATATTCCCGCTCAACTTGCCTGCGCGACGATCTCCGCCTATATATACGAAGGTTCGAACGCAGGATTATGTGGGTCATTTGCTGCTCCATAAATTTTTGACAGGAGCCTGTATGGCCAAGGGAGCGGCGCGCGCCACTTTTGAAAACAAGAATATTGACGAGGCTGCGGTGCTGCGCGATCTGCTGCCCTATATCTGGCCAGCGGACCGGCGCGATCTGCGTATTCGGGTGGCGCTTGCCTTTATTTCACTGATCATTGCCAAAGTGATTACGGTGGCAACGCCCATCGCCTACAAGGGGGCGGTTGATCAGTTGAGCGGGCAGGGCGGTGACCCAGCGGTCGCAGTCTCGACAACCGTGCTGCTGGCCACCCCCGTCATGCTCATTCTGGCTTATGGGCTGGGGCGTATCATGATGATTATTTTCAATCAGATCCGCGATGTGCTGTTCGTCAATGTGGGGCAACATGCCGTGCGTTCTTTGTCGAACCGGGCCTTTGCTCATACCCACAAGCTGTCCTTGAGCTATCATCTGGAGCGTCAGACCGGTGGTCATGCCCGGGCCATTGAGCGCGGCGTTGATGCGGTAGAGTTGATCATCCGCATGGGATTGCTCAATTCGATCCCGACATTGGTGGAATTTGGACTGATTGGCGTGGTGTTGTCCTGGTATATCGGCTGGGAATTTGTGGCGGTGGTGGGGGTGACCATCCTTATCTATATCTGGTTTACCATCCGGGCCAGCGAGTGGCGCGTCGCCATTATCCGCGAGCTGACCAAGGCTGACAATGATGCCGGTACCAAAGCCGTTGACAGCTTGTTGAATTATGAAACCGTCAAATATTTTGGCAATGAAAAGCTTGAACAAGAACGCTATGACCTCTCGCGGGCGCAATATGAAGTGGCGGCGATCAAGACCCATTCCTCGCTTGGCATGCTAAACGCCGGTCAGGCGCTTATTTTTACCGCCGGGCTGACCATATGCATGTTGATTGCCGGGTCGCGCGTGGCCGCTGGCCTGTTCACGATTGGTGATTTTGTGATGATCAATGCGTTGCTGATCCAGCTGTATCAGCCACTGCATCTGATGGGGACGATTTATCGGGCCATTCGCCAGTCTCTGGTGGATCTTGAAAACCTGTTTGGCATCTTGAATGCCAAGCCGGAAATCGTCGATATTGCAGACGCCAAGGCGCTCAAAGTCGATGAGGGCCATATCCGTTTCGAGCATGTCGCATTCGCCTATGATGCCGAGCGACCAATCATCAAAGATATTAGTTTTGACGTACCGGCTGGAAAAATGGTGGCCATTGTCGGTCCCTCGGGGGCTGGAAAATCGACCATATCGCGCTTATTGTTTCGCTTTTATGAGCCGCATGGGGGAGCCATCAAGGTGGATGGGCAAGACATCTCCAAGGTCACGCAAGCCAGTTTGCGCCAAGCCATCGGGGTGGTGCCGCAAGATACCGTATTGTTCAATGACACGATTTATTACAATATCGCCTATGGCAATCCTGATGCTTCGCGCAAGGAGGTGATCGCGGCGGCCAAAATGGCCCATATCCATGATTTTATTCTGGATTTGCCCAAGGGCTATGACAGTCTGGTGGGCGAACGCGGGCTGAAACTGTCGGGGGGAGAGAAGCAACGCGTCGCCATCGCCCGCACCATTCTCAAGGCACCGCCCATTTTGATGCTGGATGAGGCCACCAGCGCGCTTGACAGCTATACGGAAAAAGAAATCCAAGTGGCGCTGGATGAAGTGGCCCAAAACCGCACCACACTGATCATCGCTCATCGCCTGTCGACCATCATTCATGCTGACAATATTATTGTGCTCGAAAAGGGCCGCATCAAGGAGCAGGGAAACCATGGTGAACTGCTGCAAAAAGACGGGCTCTATGCCGGCCTGTGGGCGCGCCAGCGCGAAGCCGACGAAGCGCGAGAAAAGCTCGCCAAAGTACTTGAAGAAGAATGAAAAAATCAAAGCCCGCTATGGTAGATAGCGGGCTTTGATATAAGATTTGCAATTCAGACGTTCGCCTCTCGCCAGGTCAGCCCCCGACAGATCAAGGTCAGTCCTCGACAAATAGTGTTATATCGACGGCCTGTTTGAAGGCCTTTTCGACTTGCTAACCCTGCCCTCAAGGATGACCGGCTTCGTGACCTTGTAATTTTTTGCAATAAATTCCTGTAGAAAAGCACCGCGCAAATCGGGAAGATCATCATTGGTAATCTTTACGGGTCCATAAGTCCGCCCCAGAAGATCGGGTCCATATGAGCCGTCAAGGTTTTTCAACACGTCCACATTGCTGTAATCAAAGCCATCGGCCATTTCGCCACTATAGACGCCTGCGCTGGCCTTGCCCTGCACATAGATCTGGTAGGCACGCTTGTCATCAAATGCGCCTCTGATATCAGAGATCACTCGATCGAGTGATTGTTTGAACTGTGTGTCATTGGTGATTTTGCTGTAGCTACCTGACGCGAATCTGTAAGGCTTGCCATCGGCAGGGTTGCGCAGGGTAATTTTATAATAACTGCCTCGGTTGCCGTTTACCAGTTCGCTATTCCCCAGCTTGGCCATATTATAATCGCCAGAGGTCAATCGCAGCTTGGTCTCGTCCTGATTATAGCGGTGCATCATGGCGAGCGGCGTTGGGCGCTTTTTGACGATGGTGCGGGTGGCGGGTTCTAGAGTAGCCGGAGCTGGTTGGTTGCGCAGGTCTTTTAACTCTGCTTCAAGAGCGGCGACCTTGGCGCTTTGCACCTCGCTGTCATTTCTGTAGGCTTTGAGCAAGCTTCTGACACGGGTGTTTTCAATATCCGTATTTTCGTTTGTTGATGTCAGGGCCTTGATGCGGGCGGTCAGGCGCGATGTATCATCACTGCCTGCGGTTTTGCTGGCGTTAAGTTGCGTGCGCAGGGTGCTAATAACCCCGGTTAATCTGCTTATCTCTCCATCAGCGCTATGGCTATTGGCGCGAATATCCTTTTCCAGCTCAGCATATTTTGCGGCGCCTTCTTTGGCATCACCCTGCAGTCTTTCAATGATGGTATTGCGCGATGTCAGCTTGGACGCCAGCCCGTCTTTTTCAGCCTGCAGCATGTTGATGCTGTCTGGCAGTCCAGCAAAACCGTCGACTTTTGGTTGCCAGACAAACCAGCTGGCAAGGCCAAGAATCAGACCCGAGATCAATGTGAGAAAGCCGACGCCGCGCGGGCGGCCTTTTTTCTCATCGACCAGCGGGTGGCGGCGGGTCATTTGTGAAATGCCAAGAATGGCGATCAGCCCGGCCATTGGCAGCAATGTCCACGAGACCCATTGAAAATCACTGGCGCCAGGAGCCATGCTGGAATGCCACACCAGCCAGCCAAGCCCGCCTGTGACCAGCAGGGAAAGGAGTGCCCATGGCCAAAAACCCCAACCTTGATGCCTGGCTTGATCATGAGAAGGGCGGGGGCTTTGAGGCATCCCCGATGAGGCATGTGCGGGGGCATCCGTTATGCCTGCCAATGTCTGTGCATTGTCGTGGGCGTTGGCGACAGTGCGTTGTTTTTCGCGGCGCATCCATCCAATAAGGCCCGCAAGCGCAAAGACTGCGATTATTGATACGACAATCCATAGCAGCCAATGTCCCATCCCCATAAACATACCCATTATTCTTCTCCAATAAGTTTTTGGTATCACACCTTGATTCGAGCCCGGTATAGCGGGATATTTTGATCAATCTATTCCAGCATATATTGTCTAAAAAAGGTGTTCTAGTCCTTTTTCACGGTTATCTGCTCATGGCGTGGATGAAATATCAAGTTTGAGTAGCGGAGTTGTCACTGGTTGGGGACGCAATACGGGTAGTGCTTGTCGTTTCCTGGCAATTGCCTTATATCGTTAGGTCAACAAGAAAAGGCTCGCTTGCAGCGGCTTTTGGGCGATCAAAACACTGGCCAGTAAGGGAGACCGATTTGTCGCAAAACGGTTCGGTATTCAATAGTATTATGGGATTTTTCGTTCCCATACATCCAGATGGTCACAAGTTCGTGGCGATCGCAGCGGTTATTGCCGTTCTGGGCTTTCTACTGTCCAGCGTGCTTGGGCTTTTATTGTCAATTATCGTCGCTTATGTGGCTTATTTCTTTCGCGATCCCGAGCGGATTGTGCCGCAGCAGGCCGGGCTGATCATTGCCGCAGCGGATGGGCGGGTCTCGATGATCGAAGAGATATCGCCTCCCCAAGAGTTGGGGCTGGGCCCCGACATGCGGGTGAAGGTTTCGATCTTTTTATCGGTGTTTGATGTCCATATCAACCGGGCGCCGGTATCTGGCGAAATCACCAACAAAATCTATACGCCGGGATTGTTTCTCAATGCCGAACTGGACAAGGCCAGCGAAGACAATGAACGCTCGTCGCTGATTATCGAGACGATAGATGGTCAAAAAATCGCCGTTGTGGCCATTGCCGGGCTGATCGCGCGCCGGATCATTGGTTTTGTCGAAAAAGGACAACGTATCGGCGTTGGCGAGCGTTTTGGACTGATCCGCTTTGGCTCGCGGGTGGATGTCTATCTGCCGCAAGGCACCATTCCGCTGGTGGCCGTTGGGCAAACCGCCATTGGCGGCGAGACCGTGATTGCTGATCTGGGAAAAAATGATCCTGTACGCGAGACGCGGGCCATTTAGCCTCGTGCTTTGTTGGTGTTTGGATGATATACTTGCGTTAAATCGCAATCTGAAAGGCATGACATGGCGCCATTTTCACAATCACGTAAAACGGGAGCCCGTATCAAGCGACGTTTTCCGATGAAGCGGCCCGTTCCTGTGCGTCTGCTGATCCCCAACATGATCACCCTTTTGGGCTTGAGTGCCGGTCTTACGGCTATTCGCATGGGCATCGAACATCGCTATGAGCTGGCCATTGCCATGATTTTCATCGCGGCGGTGCTTGATGCGCTTGATGGCCGTGTGGCGCGCATGCTCAAAGCCTCCAGCCGGTTTGGCGCGGAGCTAGACAGCCTGGCTGATTTTGTCAATTTTGGCGTCGCGCCGGCGATCATTATTTTCACCTGGGCGCTTGATGGATTGCGCTCGATTGGCTGGATCGCGGTGTTGATCTATACCTTGTGCGCCGCTCTTCGTCTGGCCCGTTTTAATGTCGCCCTTGATGATGAGGAAGCTCCTGCCTGGAAGAAAAACTTTTTCACCGGCATCCCGGCCCCGGCCGCCGCTATCGTTGTGTTGTTACCTTTGTATTTCTCGTTTCTGGGAGTGCAGGGAGTTGAAGTCCTGAAGCCGCTGATATTGCTGCATGTGCTATTTGTCGGCTTGATGATGGTGTCCAAGGTGCCAACCTTTTCCGGCAAGCTGATCGGTGCTAAAATTGACCGCGAATATGTGCTGCCTATTCTGGTTGCGGCGGTGATATTGGCGGCGCTCTTGTTCACTTATAACTGGGCCATGCTGATTATTGGCTCGCTGGTTTATCTGGCCATCATTCCTTATAGCTATTTGCGCTACCGGACCCTCGATAGCAGATACAAAGCCCGTCACCAGGACAAGAAGGACGACAAGCTAACAGAGGGAGGGGCAAAGGCCGCAGAGGCAGAGATTGCCAAGCTCAAAGACGAAAATACCCGGCCCGGTCCGGACCGGCTTCAATAGTGGGACAATGCTCGTCGCTTGTGGTGTCCCGTCCTGGTGGCTGTCTCATTTTATATATAGGGCTTCGTGATATATAGGGTTTCGTGAGCTATGCGAGGTCTGGATATGATGTGTGCCACACCCACCGGCTCCCCGGACAAGTTTGGGAGTCCAGGCGAGCAAACGCAGAGCCGGGGTCCAGTGGCTACGGCACGACCCCTCGTTTTTCACGCTCCTGGGCCTCGGATCGGCACTTCACTGCTACCGCAGTTGCGCTTATCCGGGGAGCAAATAGGAAACACTATTCAATTTAAAAGAGGCAATCCACTGGTGTCAGGTCTTTTGGTTGCCCGGTTTTCATTTGCTACTCAGCTGCCCTTGGCATCTGCCAGCAAAGCTGGCTGTGCTGCCAGCGCACCAAAAGCTCGCTTGCCCCGCCTGCGTAGTGCTTTTTTGCGCACTAAACTGCGTTTGACGATGGTCGGCATCGCCAGCAGGGTCGGGGTCAAGATCAAGGTCAATATGGTGGCAAAGCCGAGACCGAAAATGATCGCCGTGGAAAGCTGAACCCACCAGATCGAGGTCACGGAGCCCATCTGCACAATGCGGTTGAAAAAATCCAGATTGATTTGCAGGGCCATGGGGGCCAGACCGCATATGGTGGTAATCGTCGTTAGCAAAACGGGCCGCAAGCGTTGCGCCGAGGCGCGCAGGACGGCGTCCACCACCGGCATTTTCAGCTGCTTGTGGAAATGATTGAAGGTATCAATCAGCACAATGGAATTGTTGACAACAATGCCTGCCAGCGCCACCACGCCGGTACCGGTCATGATGATCGAAAACAGCTGGCCGGTGACCATCATGCCGATCAATACCCCGACCAGCGACAAAACAACGGTGAGCAGCGTAATGGCGGTTTGATAGAAGCTGTTGAACTGGGTCACCAGAATGATGAACATCATGAACAGCGCGCCGATCATGGCTTTGAACAGAAACTCACCCGATTGCTTTTGATCTTCATCGGCTCCCCTGAAGATCAGTTCAATATCGCCGGGCCAGCTTTGCTGTTTGAGCCACTTGTCGATTTCGGCAATTTTGTCACCGCCCAACACGCCGTTATCTGCATTGGCTTTGACGAGCATCGAATAGCGACCATCCTGGCGGGTGATGGAGCTGACCTTGGGCTGGGCTTTGCGGGTGACGAAATTGCTCAAAGGAACAGGGCCGTTTTTGGTCACGACACGCAACTGATCGAGCTGATTGATGTTGCGCTCGCCACGCGGCAGGCGTACACGGATGTCGATTTCATCTTCCGCATCATCGGGGCGATAGGTGCCGATCAACAAGCCGTTGGTGACTAGCTGGATCATCGAGCCAACTGACAAGATATCGGTACCAAAACGCGCGGCTTCGCGTCGATCCACATCCAGCACCCATTCGATACCGGGAAGCGGTGTACTGTCTTCCACATCGCGAATGTCGGCGACTTGTTCGTCGAAATATTTGCGGATGCGCTTGGTGCTCGCCTCGACCTGTGCGAGGTTGCCGCCAGTGATTTGCAGGCGAATATCCTTGCCGGTGGGCGGCCCTTCTTCGCGCTTGCGAACCTCCACAACGATGCCGGGCAAATCCACCATTTTACTGCGGATTTCTTCGAGAATGACTTTGCCTTTGCGGCGCAGGTTAAAGTCGGCGGGCTCCAGAATAAGCTGGCCGATGAGATCGGTGGGCCGGTCAGCGCCGCCCCCATCGAACTGGTTGCCAGAACCAACGGTGCCGATGGTCGTAAACACCGATTTCAGGCCCCCCACCTGCAAGACGCGTTTTTCAACTTCGATAACCAGATCAAATTTCTCTTTGGCCGACATATTGCCTCGCCCCGACACAAACACAAAAGCCTGCTCCGGTTCGGTATCGACGAAAAATTCCACGCCAGCGGCGAGCTTTTGAAAGCTCATAAATACACCAACAACAATCAGAGAGCTGGCGATCAGCACCAGGAAGGGGTGCTTGACAAGGCGCTGCAACAAGCGGATATAGGTGCCCGCCATGCCGCGGATCTGGTCATAATCGACATGCGATCCCCCGGCCAGCTGGTTAGCGGATTGAGCATCCCGGGGGGATATTTTATTGCGCCCCAGCAAACCGCCCAGCACGGGCAAAAAGACCATCGCGGTGAGCAGGGAAGCCGATAGCACAATGATCACGGTGAACGGCAGGTAAGACATGAACTTTCCCGCCACGCCGGGCCACAAGATCATCGGCGCAAAGGCCACAAGCGTGGTGGCGGTTGAGCTGACAATCGGCCAGAACATGCGCTTGGCCGCCAGAATATAGGCTTCTTTACGGTGCAGCCCCTCGGCCACCTTGCGGTCGGCATATTCCACAATGACAATCGCCCCATCCACCAGAATACCAACGGTCAGCACCATGCCGAACATATGCATCATATTGAGCGTGTGGCCGGCCAGGCCAAGGATCAGGAAGCTGACCATGAACGAAGCGGGGATCGACAGGCCAACCAGCAGCGAAGAGCGCATGCCAAGGGCCGCCACCACCACCACCATCACCAGCGCAATGGCCGTCATGATGGAGGATTGCAGGGAATTGAGAATTTCAAATACTGATTTCGACTGATCAAGGGCAAAATCAACCTTGATCGCCTCTGGCCAGTCCTTGGTGAATTTTTCAACGACTTGGCGGACTCTGAGACTGTTTTCCACCACATTGGTGCCAAGGCGCTTGACCACCTGAATGGCGATGTCGGGCTTGCCGTTAAAGCGCGAATAATTGGTACGGTCTTTAAAAGTGCGTTTGATTTCCGCGACATCCTTGAGGGTAACAACCCCCTCATTGGTGGAGACGATTGGCAGGTCATACACATCTTTGGCTGTCTCAAACAGGCCTGGCACCTTGACGTTAAAGCTGCCACCGCCGCCATTTTCTCCCGCATCCATGAAGCCTGCGGTGATCAGCTGATTATTGCGCACCACGGCATTGACGAGCTGTTCTTGAGAGATGTTGTAGCTCTCAAGGGCGGTGCGGTTGATCACCACTTCCAGCAGTTCTTCGCGATGCCCGGCAAGGTTGGCCTCCAGCACGGTGGAGATTGCCTCGATCTGATCCTTGAGGCGGCGCGCATGGCGATAGAGGGTGCGCTCTGGCACATCTCCCGAGATCACCACGGCGATGATGGGGGCCAGCGAGAAATTGATTTCGTTGACGGTGGGCTCTTTGGCATCAGTGGGCAGCTTGGAGCGCGCCTGATCGACTTTTTCACGCACATCGGTCGAGGCTTCGTCATGGTCAATGTCGCTCTTGAATTCCAGAACAATGGCGGCATGACCTGTCGAGGCGGTGGTGGTGATCTGTTTGAGGCCATCCAGCCCGCGCAATTCGGTTTCCATCGGCTTGACGAGCAGTCGCACAGCATCCTCAGGGGAGATACCTTCGTGGACGATGGAGACATAAAACACCGGCACATCAATGTCGGGGTCAGACTCTTTGGGAATGGAGATATAGGTGAATATACCCGCCACCACCATGACGATCATCATGGTGAGGACAGAGCGTGGGCGCCGCAATATGGCTTCAAGAGCGTTCATGTTTTGAGGTTCCTGAATTTTGCGTGCTATCGGCTGTCGGTTCGCGGCGGGTCGGCTTGTCCATCACCACTTTTACCTTTTGCCCCTCGATCACATAGTCATTGCCCGTTGTGATAATCATGACTTGTTTGGGCAGGCCCGTGACCCAGATGCCGGAAGGCCCCTGTTCAAGTATCTTAACCGGCAAAAACCGGACGATATTGCCATCGCCAATGGAGCGCACGCCGACGTCCCCGGCATCGTTCAAGGTCAGATAGGCTGGCGAGATCTGATGGCCAATGGAGGCCTTGAGCGGCACAAAAATATCGGCAGTGACGCCATTGCGCATGCGGTGGTTTTTATTGTCGACTTCAAGCTCCACCCGGAAGGTGCGTGTCTCCACCTTGGCCGAGGGAGACATAAAGCGGATGGTGCCATTGACACTTTCGCCCGTGACCAGTTTGGCGCGGCCCTTTTGCCCGACCTGCAATTTGGCGATATTGCGTTCCGATACATCCCCGACAATCAGCAAAGGGTGCAATTTCACCAGCTTGGCGCAGGTTTTGTCGACCGTTTGAACGGTCAGATAGTCTCCCACCTTGGCCGAGCGCTCTTCGATGATCCCCGAAAAGGGGGCTCTGACCGAGGTATAGTCAAGGTCGATGCGGGCCTTTTTCAAACCGGCAAGGGCGCCATCATAAGAGGCCTTTTGGCGTTCACATTGAGCTTTGCCGAGAAGCCTCGTTTCGATAGTTTTGCGGCGGCCTGATAGTCGGATTTGGTCTGTGCAAGCAGCGCCTGGGCTTGCAATAATGTTGCCCGCCGCGCCCCTTCGTCGAGTTTGCAAAGAACGTCACCTTGCTTGACAAGGTCGCCCTTGCGAGCAAAGATTTTGATCACCCGGCCAGAGGTTTCCGCGCGTATTTTGACGCTGACATCAGCCTCGCTGCGCGCCCTGATCTGCAATATTTCGTTGCGCGGGCGAGAGCTGAAAAGTTCGGCTCGCACTGCAAAAAGTTTTTTGATTTTTGCCGTTTTTTGGGTGTCTGACGGAGATGCAGGCCCCGAGGCAATGGTGTAGGCTCCGCTGGTACCAGTATCCGTTTCCTGACTGGCGATCGGTGGGACTTTATCGGTATCACTGCCGCCGACAACAATCTCACCAGACAGCATCCACAGGGCAATGAAGCCCAGGATAAACAAGGCCATCAGCGATGAATTGCCAGTGAGAAAACCGGCTTTTCGGGGCTTTTTGGCAGGGGCGGCTTTGTTTTGATCACTCATGAGATGGCTCCTTGGTGACGTCGGTGCTTACTGGCTCTGCTGGGTCGCTCTCAAGCAGCAAATGTTTGTTTTGCCGCAAATATTCAAGGGCCGCCTTGTTGGCGGCAATGCCATAGCCAATGGCGAACTTGCTGCCGGGATTGTCGCAATGATTACAATGGTCCTGCATATCTTCCACCAGCGTCATCAGCTCGTTCTCATGATGGGTAAAGGCTTTTTCCATCAGATCGGCTGGTAACATATTGGCAAATAAGCCCAGAAACAAAAATTCTGATTTGAAGCGGTTCGGCCTGGGGGTGTCTTCAAGGGCGCGAAAAAGTTCTTCTTGTCCTGCCGGGGTGATGGCGTAAATCTTGCGCGATGGCTTGCCTGGCTGAATTTCGGTGCGGCAGGTGACCAGCTTTTCTTGCATCATTTTGGTCAAGGCAGGGTAGATCGAGCCATAGCTGGCTTCGATGAAATGGCTGAAGCGGCCATCGGCCACCAGCTTGTTGATTTCATAACCCGTGGCATCGTCAAATTGTAAAATGCCCAGGCAAAGGGTGCGAATATTCATGTCAAACGGTCTTTAATTGAGGGGGTAAACCCGCCATTGGCGTCGATGTTATATGTTTCCGCGCTATATATAGATATGATATATAGCAGAAAAGTACACGTACGTCAAAGTTTTACTGGTGGAGCGGGCTTTGCGGGAGGCGGTCTTGGCAATGGTGAGGCTGTTTGTGGCGTTGAGGGAGGGGAAAAAGCTGGGGCTTCAAGGGGGCAGGGCAGTCTGTGGGCAATCCCGAAAAGCACTGGCGGCGAAAGCACAAAGCCCGGCCCTGTGGCTTGAATTGAGGGGAAGTTCGCCCCTCGATCCTGGACAGGCCGAGGCAGCGAGATTGGCCAGATTGTCAGGGCATCTTGCATTTATGCGCGGTCAGTATGTCAGAGACGTTTTGGGTCAGTTGCAGGGGAGGAAACGCAGGGCAAATTGGCCATACGGACGAGATTATTTCCTTTTAGATGGCGCAAAAGGGCCGGTCGGGATGATTGGGTATGGGCGCACGGCGCTCTAGAGCAATTTGCGTTCACCCGCAATCATTCCAGCTGACATTTTTGCTCCGTTTTCGGCGTCAAGAAATTTGAAAATATCCAGATATATCCTGCATTTCTTAACTTGAAACCGAAGCAAAACTGTTCATCTGTTTCTGACCGCGAGTGAATGCAAGCCGCTCTAGTCGGCGCGCCGCAGATAGGTGGTGTCGCTGGTTTGCACGATGATTTTTTCACCTTGCTTGATGAAGGGGGGGACCATGACGCGAACGCCGTTTTCCATCGTCGCTGGCTTGTAGGAACTGGCGGCAGTTTGACCTTTGACGACTGCCTCTGTCTCGGCGACCTCAAGCGTCACCTGATCAGGCAGCTCGACACCAATGGGCTTTTCTTCAAAGCTTTCGACCTTGACCATCATGCCATCTTGTAAAAAGGCGGCACGCTCTCCCACGAATTCTTTTTGCAATTCGATCTGCTCATAGCTCGTGGTGTCCATGAACACCAGCATGTCGCCTTCCGCGTAGAGATATTGATATTCGTTTTGATCAAGGCGCACCCGTTCAATGGTCTCGGTGGCGCGAAAGCGCTCATTGAGCTTGGAACCCGTGATGAGGTTCTTCAATTCGACCTGCGCAAAAGCACCACCCTTGCCAGGTTTGACGGCCTGGATTTTCACTGCAGACCAAAGCTCTCCCTTGTGCTGGATGACGTTGCCGGGGCGGATATCATTGCCGTTGATTTTCATGGGAGTGTGATCCTGAACTTGGGGGTCTGAAAGAATATAGGGGTTTGCTAGCGGCTAAAGCGAGACTTTGCAAGGGCGGAGCTTGAGACTTGGCGGTGCGTCCAAATGGAGCAGTCTGGTTCATTTTCGTTCTTTGTGACATGGGGGACACAGTTTCGTCACAAACTTGACAAGATTCGACCAAATGCCATTGTGCATCATGTTTCATCATGCCTATTGTACCCCAAACAAGGGCAACATCTAAAAAACCGAAAAAATGGGAACTAAGTACATGCGCACTATTGGATACATCGCATCGGGGGTCATTGTAGGAAGCAGCTTGGTGATTGCGAGCTCTGCAATTGCAGGTGGTTTTTCTTTAAGGCAGCAGTCGACGACCGGGACCGGGCTCGCATATGCCGATAGCGCCGCTGGCACAAACCTCTCCTCGATGTATTGGAACCCCGCTGCGGTTACAGCGCTGGATGGTACGAATACCTCTTCGAATTACTCCCTGATTATCCCGAACACCGAAATAAATATGGATAATCCTGGTGAGGTTGGCATAACCAAGGATGACTTGTCTTTGATGGGCGCATCTTATGTTAATTATCAGCTGAATAAAGACTTTTATGTCGGGCTGTCCTTTAACGCACCAGCTGGTGTGGCAACGAATGCAGATCCATATACATGGCAAGGCGATGAATATTTCCAGGCCTCGAAATTGCTGGTACTTAACGCAGCGCCGACCATCGGATACAAGATCACACCTGAGATTTCAGTCGCCGCTGGGTTGCAGGTCGAATATATGTATGTGCGTACAATCAATCAGATATATGTTCCCGGGAAGGTTGATCAGAAAATCGTAGCAGACGATCTGGGATTTGGTTTCACGCTTGGAGCGCTCTACAAATCGGAAACGACAGGAACAAATATTGGCATTGGCTATCGTTCCGCCGTCAAACATTCTCTGCAGGGATACGTAAATGTACCTGGAGTTCTGCCACATGTTGATATCACCGCCGATTATACCTCGCCTCAAATGGTAACTGCCAGTATTCGCCAGGAACTCACTCCCAATTTTGCCGTCATGGCAAATGTGGAATGGACCGATTGGAGCGTGTTCGAGGATTATGTCTTTAAGCAAGCGTCAACTGGTGCCAAGCTGGGCTCTGTGCAATATGATTGGGATGATGGCTGGTATGTCTCGTTTGGCGCAGAATTGAAGATGAGTGAGAAAATAACAGGTCGTGCGGGTATTGGTTTTGAAAGATCACCTGTGACAGACGCTGAAAGAGGTCCCTCGACGCCAGACTCTGACCGTATTTGGCTTGGTTTTGGGGCAAGTTACAAGTGGAGCGAATCAATGACGCTGGACTTTGCTTATTCTCATATCTTCTTCAAGGATGCAGATATTAGCCTGACCGGGGCCGACCAGGACAGTGCCAATTTTTTTGATATAAATGCCAATGTAGACAATAGCGCTGATATCATCTCCATCGGCCTGCGAAGCAAGTGGTAAAAGTGAGAAAGAGGACATGTCGTCTTATTTAAGTAACAAGTAATTCGACATTTCTTTCTCACGCATAGCCGGTTCTTCGGGGGGAGAGCCGGCTAAAGCATTTCATCCTCATAAACCATGTCTTCGGGCAGTGGTTTATGGGGATTTTTTTGTGTTGTGTGATGGCTGGTTTTATCGCTCCCTGATCGCTATCCCTTTGCTCCCCGGGCTTGCCCCGGGGCCCAGGGAGCAAGTTGCAATCTGTCATTTTCTTTGCTCTGGATCCTGGTGCAAGCCCGGGAAGCGGTTATCGTAGAGGGCCGCATTTGATAGTCTGTTGGTCCGCTTACACTCCTTTCCTCTGTCGCTGCTGCTCGCTACCGCCTTTGCTGGGCGCGCCAGCTCCGTGGCCGCTGGAACTGGCTGGCCCAGATGCCTTTTCTGGCCCGTTTTGCGGCGCGCTCCTCATCACGATAATCGCCAAAGGCGACGGCCCAGCCCTGCGCTACCATCCATTTGTTGAGTTCGCGTCCGTTGACGAAGCAAAGAGCCAGCAGGCGATTATATTTGTCATACTGGTCGCCCTTGCACGAGATGGCCTGCTTATTGATCAACTGGCGCAGGCGCCGTGTCGCCTCTTGTCCGCAGCGCCAGTTTTTTCCGGCTCGCTGGCAAGTTTGCCGCCCTTCTGGTGCATCGATATTTTTCAACCTGATCTCCAGACCATCGACAAACAGGCTGTCGCCATCCACCAATCGCGGCGTCCCTGCAAGATCATATCGCGGAGGTCCATCGCCTTCGCCAAGGGCATAGGCAATGAGAGCGATGAGCACGGCGACCCGAAGCCAGGGAAATGTTTTGCGCCAGAGCCGTTTTAGTTTTCTTGTCAATGACATGTTTGTGCTTCAGGTCCTGGTGAATTGATAATCGTCAGCTTTGCGGGTCGAGATAGCTGTATACGGGAAATTAGGAACTTCCAACCTATGCTGTGCAATCACCCCTGTTTTGCGTCAAAATTATGAGCGATCGATTGCTTGATCCGCTCGCATGTTCCTTGAGTATGTATTTGCCAATAGGACGAGCCAGGACGCGAGACCCATGAATCAAGAATTTGAACCCGGATCCTATGAGGCCGGCAATGGAAATTCGCGGCGACGAAGCCCTCGAAATGTGAAGCGGCTTGATGCAAGTGTGCGCGAGGCGCGAGAAAAACTCACGCACCGCACAGATGGACGCCCCGAATTCGAGCATGAATTGCTCTATTTATTTGCACAAAACAGCATCAAGGCGTCTATTATTCTGCCGGTGATTGCCTCGATTGTCGCGCTTGCCAGTCTGGCGTGGACGCCGATGCATCATGTCAGCATCTGGCTGGGGGCCCTGTTCGTCATCTCGCTCATTCTGATTTTGCTGTGTCATCGCCTGATCAAATTGCCTCGCAAGGAGATCAAGGGGCATGTCTGGCGCACCAAGATCATGACGGCCGAGTTTTTACACGGTTTGAGCTGGGGAGCCGTGGCGCTGTTTGGCCTGTCCTCTGGCGACCATCGCGCTCACATGTTTGTTTTTGTGACCTTGAGCATCGTTACCTCACTGCGCATGATGCTGGCCAATGCGGCGCTTAGCATTGTCTATGTGGGGACGCTGCCAGTCATTCTCGCTCTGTTTGCGCGTTTTTGGTATCTGAACACGCCGTTTTACTGGGCCATGGCCAGCATGGCCGTTGGTACCTATATCTTTTTTATCTATCTGATGTCGCATCTGCACGCCAATACATTGACGACCTTGATGTTGCGTACCGAAAAAGACAGTCTGATCGCCGAACTTGAACAGTCTCACTCGGTGTCAGAAGAGGGGCGCCGCCGCGCCGAGGCGGCCAATCTGGCTAAATCGCGATTTCTGGCCACCATGAGCCATGAGTTGCGCACGCCCTTGAACGCTATTATCGGTTTTTCCGAAATGATGAAGGACGAGATGATGGGGCCGCATCAAGTCACCGCCTACAAAGGCTATTCGAATGATATTCATACCAGCGGCCAGCATCTTTTAAACCTCATCAATGAGATTCTCGATATCACCCGGATTGAGGCAGGAAAATATGATCTCAATGAAGAAGCCATCCAGTTGTCGCAGGTGCTTGAAGATTGTTGTCATCTCGTCAAAATGCGCGCTGATGCCAAAAGTCTGACCATCGTGCAGAATTATCAAGCGGGTCTGGAGCGCTTGTGGGCTGATGAACGTGCTATCCGGCAGATCGCGCTCAACCTGTTGTCAAATGCTGTCAAGTTCACGCCAAATGGTGGCACCATCACCGTTACAGCGGGGCGTACCAGTAATAATGGTCAGTATCTTAGTATCAAGGACAACGGACCGGGCATCCCCCAAGAGGAGCTGCCGCGCGTTTTGTCGTCGTTTGGCCAAGGCTCGCTGGCTCATGAAAATGCCGAAGGTGGCACGGGGCTGGGTATTCCGATCGTCAAGGGGCTGATCACGCTGCATGGCGGCTTGTTTGAGCTCAAGACGAAAATGCGCGAAGGCACCGAAGTCATTGCCATGTTCCCCAAATCCCGCGTGCTACAGGTCATGCCGCAAATTCAGCCTGACTTGTTACAAGCTGTTCCACACCAGGTTGATCAGCCCTCGACAGTGGATGAAGAGCAAGTTTCGCTACAGCAATTGGCCCAAAAGCCAGTCACAAATGAGACCTCCCAGAGAGGCGTGTCGTCGATGGCTTGAGTGTTTGGTCTCGCAAGCGCCAGATCCCGGCTCTCCGGGCTTGCCCTTGGGCCAGGGCGAATAGGTGAGATTGTTTCATATTGCTCTGGATTTTGGGTCAGGCCCGGTCAGCGACGTTATGTGCGCTCAAAATGCCGCGAGGACTTTTTTGTCCTGATCTTAACAATACCGCTTTATCAGCCTATTCTGGCGTTCAATCGGTTTGCGCGCGCGGTGCATTTTGGACAAGACGCGCGAAAAAGCCATTTGAAAATGAAACGGGATCATCTTTATGACAGCCTGGCTTGGTATTATCCTTCTGGTTATCGCGGCAATCGTTTTGATGCTGCGCGGAGATGGCGGCACGATTGCGGGACTGGAGCAGGGTGAATTTGCGGGGATCATGACCGGCATCGTGTTGCTGATTTTCATTGGTGGCGGCACCTTGATGTCGTATCGGGGGCAGGGCTCGCGGATGATCAAGGATATTGCCATCTGGCTGGCCATCGCGCTGGCGCTGGTCACCGTTTACAGTTTTCGGTTTGAGTTCGAAACTGTGGCGCGCCGCGTGGTCGGCGAGCTGATGCCAGGGCTGGTCAATATGAGCTATCGCAATAGCGAGGGCGAAAGTGTCGTCGAGATACCAAGGCGGATCAACGGCCATTATGTGACGCGCGTGCGGGTCAATGGCGCCCCCATCGAAATGATGGTGGATACCGGGGCCAGTGGCATTGTGTTAACCCCGCAAGATGCGCGCCGTGCCGGGATCGATATGTCGCGATTATCTTATTCTGTTCCCGTCAATACGGCCAATGGTCAGGCCATGGTGGCCATGGTTCGATTGCAGGCCATATCAATCGGCGATATCGGCGCAAGCAATATGCAAGCCCATATCTCGCGGCCAGGTGCCTTGTCACAAAGCCTGCTCGGTATGAGTTTCTTAAGCCGTTTGCGCTCTTATGAGGTCAAGAACGGTGTTTTGATCTTGCGGCGATAAATGCAAAATTAACGACACTCACTGTTTTGACCGACATGACTGGCAATTTGGCAGGCTTTTTGAATATTATATATCCTGATATTCCAACCAGCTGCCCGAACAGGAGATCTTGATGACCAGCGGATTGCGCAACACTCTAGGCGAAGCCTTGTTGTGGTTGTCTGTGTTTGTTATTGCCTTTGCCGGCTTCTTTTATCTGGATGAGCGGATCGGGGCTTTTCTTGAGGGCCGCGCCGACCAGCAGCAACAAGCCCGCGAGCTTGCCGTTGAAGCCGCGCAGCAAGATCAATTGCTCCCGCAACAAGACGACAGCGGTTATGGTCGCGTTGTCCTGCAGGCTGGGCGCACCGGTCATTTCGAAGTCAATGCCAATATCAATGATAGCCGCATCAAGCTGATCGCCGACACCGGGGCAACCTATGTGGCATTGAGATTTGAGGATGCTGACAGTCTGGGGCTGACCGACGACCTGAAATATACCGGGCGAGCGCGGACCGCCAATGGTGTCACCAAAGTTGCGCCCGTGATGCTGCAATCCATTCAGATCGGCGATATCGAAGTCAAAAATGTCAAAGCCTTCGTACACGAAGAAGGGGCCTTGCATATTTCCTTGCTGGGCATGAGCTTTATCGGTCGTCTAGAGCGCTTCGAGATGAGTGGCCGGCAACTCGTGCTTGTTCAATAGTTTGATCTCGCGGCTATTCACGCTGACGCGTGGCCTCCGATGTGGCGCGCTACAGCGCGGCGCGCAGTCGCGCTTGCCTCCCGGTGGTCGGAGTTTTTGTTTTATCTCGCGGCTGTTCCGCCTACGGCGGGCCTCCGATGTGGCGCGCTACAGCGCGGCGCGTGGTCACGCTTGCCTCCCG
>JAJRRW010000037.1 GCA_024279115.1 Alphaproteobacteria bacterium | reverse complement strand
GCCCCATCAGGTCATTGACCATGGGCGCATAATCCTTGCCACTGTCGCGAAGACGCTTCAACGCCGTCACAAAGCTCGGCCATGGACCACTCTCAAGCTCATCAAGCAACTCGGTTGAATGAATTTTCATGTCTGACATATTGTCGTTCCCTCCTTCGGATATCTTTGTTGTCGTCATCTCTAATTGCTTTGCCGCGTTTTCTTTCGCGGCCTCCAGAGCTTCAGGCACGCGATCCTCATCACCCGCCCCAAGCTGCAATTCCATTTCATCAAGTCGTTCCAGAGCCGTGAAGAAACGTCCTTGTTCTTCGTCTTTTTTTAGTTCTTCTACGGCCTTGTTACGCAGATCCTGAATAGACCTTAATAAACGTTCCTTATCCAATTCGCTTGCCTCCAACGTATCGTCTCAAATCCTCGGGCCATTGTCATCACAATGAGGCCGACCGATGGGCGCGCACTATATCGATTGTTTTTTCACCCGATATGGCGCTTTAATTTGTGCCTCGCTGGCTGATCGCGACTAAATCCGCAAAACAGATCCTCGAACCTGACGATCCAAGTAAATCCCGCATCGTTTTTTCATCACTTGCAGTCCATTGAGTATGCGGTTTATATCATTGAAGTAGAATATTTAAAAGCGCTAATATGAATTTGCAGGTAAACTCGCTGGAAAATGACCAATAATGACGGATCACAGATCACGGGAACAATAGCTTATATCTACGCTACTACAACATGTTAAGCGCTTAGTCATGCGGCATTTAACATCTGGAATTCACGCCATCATGTGGAGAAAATATCTCCTTTGAAAAAAACCGGTTTATGACTGAATTGACACAAATGAGGCAATATGTCCCGGATTCCTATTTCGCGAAATCAGCACGCTAACAGGCAATTGAACACAGGTATAAAATGAAACCAGGAACAAAAGAACAAGCAGCCATTTATCGGCTCGACAAGACAGATGTTTATCAGCACTGGCGTGAGCTTAAACTTTCAAACGCACCAACTGATGCCAACCATATACGCGTCGAAATCCAAGATATGAACGCGCCCAGCCAGGCCGAGAGCGCCCAGATCCTCAAACACTGCTGTCACAATAATATGGCGCTGTACCACTGCAACACTGACAATCATGACGAACCGACGGCGCGTATCAAAGCTCATGCCTTTGCCGATCATTTTGGCCTGCACCGGGTCGAACAACACCGCTCAATGACCCCCGACGGGCTGGTCTCGATTGAGGTTGTAAATGAAGACAGCACGCAGAGTCGCGCCGGCTTTATTCCTTATACAGACAAACCGATCAGCTGGCACACCGATGGCTATTATAATCCCACTGCCACCCGCATCAAGGCCATGATGATGCATTGCGTGCGCCCGGCGCCCCAAGGCGGTATCAATGAGCTGTTTGACCCCGCACTCGCCTATATCAGGCTGCGCGATGAGAACCCCGATTATATCAGCGCCTTGTCCCATCGCCGCACCCTGACCATTCCCGCATTTGTCGAAAAGGACGGAGTGACACGGGCCCAATCTGTTGGGCCGGTGTTTACCTGGGATCGCTATACGGGCAATCTGCATATGCGCTTCACCGACCGCAAGCGCAATATCGAATGGTGCAAGGACGATATAACCGCTGAAGCCGTCGGCTTTTTGCGTCACGTCCTTGAGAACGACAAACATGTGCTTAAATATAAAATGAACGCTGGCGAGGGTATCATTTGCAATAATGTCCTGCACAATCGATCTGCATTTGAGGACAATAACCAGCAAGGAGCAGGCCGTCTGCTGATGCGCGCGCGCTATCTCGACCGCATTGAGGGCACCTGCGACTGAGCAGCGCTTAACTTTGCACCCAAAGCTTGGTAAAATCCCAAGAACACAGACGGGAAACAGGCCCGGGATCATCATTGATGGCAGGCCAAGGAAGGAAAAAACATGCATTTAAGCGATCTGATTATTTCAAATCCAGATGTCACCAACTTTAACGACCTCAAACAGCTTATCGTTGCCGCTGCCCAATCTGGCGAGCGCTTTTTGCACCTCGATATCAAACCTGATTATCGCGATACGCCGAGCAATTGGGAACTCAAACTCGAAGCCGCGTTCTATTGGGGGGACCAAATCCTCCCTCCATCCGACACCCAGAATAAAAACGACGACAAATAGAAAGCCGAACCAAATGAGCGATGAACCAAAGGGGCGACGCATGGGCGGGGCGGAGCTTACAGGCGTTGAGGGGCACAAGGACGAATTTGCCAGCTTCCATGCGCCTTATCGCAACGCCGTCATCAGCTTGATCGACAAGCCATCTGATGAGGTGCCACTGTTGGAGATGCGCATTCGCGAGGGACGACGCATAACCATTCTCGAACTGGATGGTGAAACGGTTGCAAATCTTGCCAAGTCCCTGCAAGGCTGGGCCGACAATGCGCAAAACAAGGGGTCGTGAATGGAACATCTGCCCATAAATATTGACTTAAGGGGCCGCAAGGTCATTGTCACGGGGGGCATCACCGGATCCGCCCGCAAGGTGGGGCTGGCATTGCGGGCTGGCGCCAAGGTGACGGTTCACGCTGGAAAACTGGGACCCGACTTTCATGAGCTGAGCAAAAATCCCGCCCTCACCCATGTCAAGACCCGCCTCACCAGCGACGACCTCAAGAATGTTGCGCTGATCTTTGCGGCCTGCGAAGAGGTTGATGAGGACAAGCGCATTTACGATATGGCAAAAGCGGCTGGCGTGCTGGTTAATGTGCCCGACAAATCCGAGCTTTGTGATTTCATCATGCCCGCCATTCTCGATCGTAGTCCCCTTGTCATTTCTGTTTCATCAGGGGGAGCTTCGCCTATTCTGGCGCGCGTTATCAAGGCCCGCCTGGAGACCTTGTTCCCCGCCGCTTATGGTCAGCTGGCCGGTTTCGTGGGGCGGTTTCGCGATGAGGTCATGGACAATATTAAAACCGCGTCCGGGCGGTTGCGTTTTTGGGAGAAAACCATTGATGGCCCGGTTGCCGATATGGCGCTTGCGGGAGATCTGCGCGGCGCTGAAGAGCAGATGCGCGCTGAACTCAAAGCGGCGATCGAGGCGGATGGCAAACCCTTGATGGGCGAAGTCTATGTGGTGGGGGCCGGCCCTGGCGACCCCGATCTTTTGACCTTCAAGGCTCTGCGCCTCATCCAGCGCGCCGATGTAGTCCTTTACGACCGATTGATCGGCAAGGGATTGCTCAATCTTGTGCGCCGTGATGCCGAGCGGATTTATGTCGGCAAACTGCCAAAAGACCACATCATGCGCCAGGAAGAAATTACCAGACGCCTTGTAGATCTTGCCAAGCAGGGCAAGCGGGTTTTCCGCCTCAAAGGCGGGGATCCCTTTATCTTTGGTCGCGGTGGTGAAGAAATCGACATGCTGGCCGAACATGGCGTACCGTTTCAGGTGGTGCCCGGCATTACGGCAGCGGCTGGATGTTCCTCTTATGCAGGCATCCCCCTCACCCACCGTGAACATGCCCAATGCTGTATCTTTGTCACTGGCCATGGCAAGGACGGCAAGGTGGACCTGGACTGGGAAGCCCTCATCAAGCCTCATCAAACCGTTGCCATCTATATGGGACTGGCGCATCTTGGCAATTTGACCAGGGAATTTATCGAAAACGGGGCCGACGCGGATCTCCCCGTCGCGGTCATCGACAATGGTACGCGGCGCAATCAGCGCGTCATTATCGGTACTTTGACAACGATCGCTGACAAGGTCGTAGAATCTGCCATTGAGGGCCCTGCCGTGACCATTGTCGGCACCGTCGTCACACTGCACGACAGATTGAAATGGTTCATGCCCGAAAAACAAACCGCGCGCGCCAAACAAGCTTCAAGAGACGCCATTCCCGCTCATATGAGTACCAAATAGCAAGCCGATCAGAGCAAATTCAAACCAGTCACTGGAGCAATTTATGGACAAAGTTACCTATAGCAATGCCACCGCTTGCGGGAGTTCGCACCATGAACCACGCGACAAGGTGCGCTCCATGGCGCGTGGGGCGCGCGAAAAATGTCCAAACTGCGGAGAAGGATCGCTGTTTTCGAGCTATCTGAAAGTTGCTGACAGTTGCCAAACCTGCGGCGAAGAACTGCATCACCAAAGATCAGATGACGCGGCGCCCTATTTCACCATTATTATTCTTGGACACCTGATCGTACCGCTATTGCTGCTCGTAGAGACCCGCTTCGCCCCCGCTTACTGGGTCTATGCTGTGATCGGCATGCCGCTGGTGGTCGCCCTCACTTTACCAATCTTGCAGCGCGTCAAGGGGGCCGTGGTTGGTTTGCAATGGGCCTTGTATATGCACGGATTTGATCCCGACTATGAACCAGAATATCCAAGCGAGACAACCAGCCTGGAGACCGGCTCACAAAGCTGATCTGTCGGCACGAGATTGCGCGATATTGCCAGCGGCGGAAACCACAATATCTAAGCTTATTGTTAAGCCAACAAGGTCTAGAGCGCCGCGCGTTCTAATTGACCTTTTTGAGGATTTGGTCGACCATTTTGTAAAAGTTTTTCTTGCCGGGATAGCCTCGAATACGTGCCACTTCACGCCCTTTTTTGAACATCACAAAGGTCGGGGTCACGGTAATGGCGCGGCGCAAGGGATAGCCGCCCGTGCCATTGCGTTCAATATTGATTTCCCGTAACGGCACCTTGCGACCAAGAGCACTCCAGCGATAATTGGGCCTGACCTCGCGGTTGAACATCTGGCAATAGATGCAGCTCTTTGAGCCAAACATCACCAGTTCTTTATCACCCGCAACCGCTGAACCCGGCATTACAAACAATAGTGACAGCAACAAAACTGCCCTGTTTTTGAGACCACCTGTCATCTTCAAAACTCCCATTAACCAACGCGGCGCGAGCTGTATTTCACAACTATCCATATTTACCTGCCCACCATCATAGGCAACAACCATCCCCCCGTACAATCGGCGCTGCCGGTAAGGTAAATTTGTCAATCAAATTTTCTCAAATCCGAGGTCTTGTATTCCAAAACGCCCCTTCCTAAATAAAGGATGCACACGCTTGTTGCAAAGGTGTGCAACACGGATCGGCTCAACGCTCATTTTGAGGTGGAGCCGCCTATATCACTGGTTTTGGCGACCTGCCAAAGCTCAATATATCGCTTAAACACAAGGATATCGTACAATGAGAACCTTTGACCTTTCCCCCCTATACAGATCCACCATTGGCTTTGACCATCTGGCCAATATGATCGACAATATGAGCGGTTTTGACCGTGACAGCGGCAATTACCCTCCCTTTAATATCGAGCTGCTCGACGAAAACAAATATCGCTTGAGCATGGCCGTTGCCGGTTTTGCCAAAGACGAGATCACGATTGAAGTGAAAGAAAATGTCTTGTCTGTCAAAGGCCAGACAAAGTCTGATGGCGACGATACAGACTATCTTCATCGCGGCATCGCAACGCGCAATTTCGAGCGCCGTTTCCAACTCGCCGATCATGTCGTGGTCAACGAAGCGGAAATGAAAAACGGCCTGCTGCATGTGGAACTGGTACGCGAGCTGCCAGAAGCCATGAAGCCAAGGACCATTCACATTTCGACGGGTGATGATGAGACCAAGCTGATCGAAAACGAAGCAGCCTGAATAACGCACAACAGAAAATGAGCGAAACGGACAAGCTGTCATGGCTTGTCCGTTTTTTGTGGTATGACCACAAAGAACATGAAGCATTTTGGTATTGGGCGCATTTTTAAACGATTGGCCAGACCTTTTAGGGAGCTGTAACCGATGCTGGAGAACCTGGCGCAAATACTTGACTGGTTTGGTCTGGTGGTATTTGCAACCACCGGAGCGCTGACCGCTTCAAGAAATCAAATGGATATTTTCGGCTTTGCGCTTCTGGCGACCGTCACGGGCGTTGGCGGCGGCACGATCCGCGATGTATTATTGGGCCGTTTACCCATATTCTGGGCGCAGGAGCCGGCCTATTTGATGGTCTGTGTCGGCGTTGCCTGCCTGTTGTTTTTTACCGCCCACATCCCGCAATCGCGCATCCGCTTATTATTATGGCTCGATGCCATCGGACTGGCCCTGTTTGCAGTTGGCGGCGCAAAGCTTGCCCTTGGCTTAGGCTTCCACCCGTTTGTGGCGGTGGTCATGGGGGTCATCACAGGTACATTTGGCGGCATTATTCGCGATATACTGGGCGGTGAAACACCGGTTGTTTTAAGCCAGGAAATTTACGTGTCGGCAGCGCTTCTGGCGGCTGTCATGTTCGTTGTACTGCAAACATTCAATGTCTCGGCCGACTGGTCGCTGGCGCTTGGTTTCATCGCTGGCTTCGCCATGCGCGCCACAGCTCTGGTCTGGCACTGGTCCCTGCCCCGATACCAACCAAGATCACGCTCATAAATTGGACGGGCCATTATCCATCATTGATGCCTCACCAGACGCCCGCTTCCTCCGCGTCAGCAGACAGTCCATGATACGACCAGGATGGTCGGATTTGTGCCAGGAGCAGACATGAAAAACGGAGGGTGCCCCCTCCTCGTTGGCAGCGTTTTCTACAAAAAAATCCAACCATAGATTGTCGTTATTGTAAGGGTATAGACGCCAAGCAAGACAACATTGATCGGATTGCCAGAAAGCTTGGGAGTTTTGATCTGTGATACATTCAAGGCTGCAAGCCCCAGGCCGCTGGCGGCGAGAATGACAGAAAACACTCCCTGGCTGAACCAACTTTCAAACAAAAACAGGAACACAAGCAATATACTATTATTATCAATCGCAAGGCCGGTATATTTAGAACCATCGGCAAGACCGAACGTGCTAAAATAACTCAACCGGATCACCCCAAATACAAGCATTATAAATGCGACGGGAAGAAAAAGTGCATCAAACTTGCCATAACTCGAAATGAGAAGGGCAGGTGTGATACCATAACTTATGATGTCTATGAGCAAGTCAAGTTGCCCACCAAATATTTGGTCAGCACCCGTTCTGCCTTTCATCTTGCGGGCGATAAGACCATCAGCCCAGTCAAAAGCGACCGCCCAGATCATGCCAATCATGGCAGCGGGGTAAACGCCCAAAATGATGAAATAAATCGCTAACAATGAGCAACCAAGTCCTGCAAGTGAGCAGATATTGGGAAGATCCCAGATATAAGAAAGTATAGATTTAGGCGGCAACTCTTGGGAATCTGGATTTTCGGTTGTCATGGCAAGTCCTGTAAGTTAAAAGATAAGAACCTCACGACAGGATGACAGGAGCGACCTATGGTTCGCCCAAAACTTTTGACAGCTCACAGCGTTCAAAAGTCTCCCTGCTTTAGACCTTTTGAAAATCTAGCGTGATTTCACCTTGGCGGTTGGAAAACTGTTTCGTTTTCTGATGGTCTGAAAACCGATGCCTCCTGATAGCACCGTAAATGACCATGATAAAGGATAATGTTAGCGAATGATTGTCTATACCGTCGGCACTTTTGATTTATTGCATGTTGGCCACCTTGCCCTATTGAACCACTGCAAGACATTGGGCAATATTGTCATTGTTGGGGTGGCTTCGGGAGCCGTTGTAAACCTTTACAAGCCCAATATCCCTATTATCCCCCTGCAACATAGAGTGGAAATGCTGGAAGCTTTAGCTTGTGTCGATATTGTACGTCCCTACCATGAACTTGAATATGTTTCTGCTTGCAAGGAGTTGGATGTTGATATTTTTGTGATCGGCGAGGATTGGGGGAGCCAGCCCCACAATCTTGATGTGGAAGCCTATCTGGAGACAAATGTAAAACAGATCGTTCAAGTTCGTTATGACCCTCAAACCTCCTCCACGAAAATAAAGCAAACGGTCATTGCCCAATTTCAAGCGGAAGGGGAGGCTTCGGTCATAAACTAACTCACAAACGGATTGTGGTCGTCATGGCTATGGCTACTGCCTTAAGCGGCGTCCTCGGCGCGCCAGATGGCGGGGGCGTTTTCGAGGCGCTCCAGCATGGCGAGGCGCTGCGCTTCAATGTCGGCAGGTAGATGATCGCCGAATTGCTCGAAATAGACTTTGAGGTCTGCGACTTCGGCGAGGCCCGCTTCTCGTGAAACTTCGGTGAGATGCATAAATTGCTCGGGCGAAAAAGACATGCCACTCCAGTTAAAATCCTCATAGCTTGGCACCAGTCCAAACGGACTTTGCCATGCTCCAACCTTACCATTGACGCGATCGACAATCCATTCCAGCACCCGCATATTTTGACCAAAACCGGGCCACATGAATTTGCCATTGGCATCCTTGCGGAACCAGTTGACACGAAATATTTTCGGATTTTCGAGGCCCTGTTTTTCTCGCCTCTGCCCCATGGTCAGCCAATGCTGCCAATAGTCCCCCATATTATAGCCAATGAACGGCAACATGGCGAACGGGTCGCGGCGGATACCCGAGACGCCAATGGCGGCGGCTGTGGCTTCTGAGCCCATTGTGCAGGCCTGAAAGACGCCGTGATCCCAATCAAAACTCTCATAGACCAGCGGGAAGGTTTTCGATAGCCGCCCACCGAACAAGAAGGCGCTGATGGGCACGCCTGCTGGATCTTCCCAGCGCGGGTCGATGCTTGGACACTGACCGGCCGGGGCGGTAAAGCGCGAATTTGGATGAGCCGCTGGCGTCTCACTGGCTGGCGTCCAGTCATTGCCCTTCCAGTCGATCAGGTGATCCGGCACAGGGCCGTCCATATCTTCCCACCACACATCCCCGTCATCGGTGAGTGCTACATTGGTAAAAATGCAGTTTTCTTTCAGGCTCTCCATGGCCATGGGATTACTCTCATAGCTGGTACCAGGAGCGACACCAAAGAAACCATATTCGGGATTGATAGCCCGCAAACTGCCATCGGCATGAGGCTTGATCCAGGCAATATCATCGCCAACCGTGTAAACCTGCCAATCCTTCATGCCCTCTGGTGGCAGCACCATGGCAAGGTTTGTTTTGCCGCAAGCGCTTGGGAAGGCGGCGGCAATATAGACTTGTTCTCCCGCAGGGTTTTTCAGTCCCAGAATAAGCATATGCTCGGCCAGCCAGCCTTCTTCGCGCGCCATGTTGCTCGCAATGCGCAAGGCCAGACATTTTTTTCCAAGCAGGGCATTGCCACCATAGCCTGACCCATAGGACCAGATCTCGCGGGTTTGCGGAAAATGAGTGATATATTTATTGTCGATATCTGCTTCGCACGGCCAGGGAACATCCTTTTGACCCGGCTCCAATGGTGCCCCCACGGAATGCAGACATTTAATGAAGTCACCCTCTCCCAGCGTATCCAGAACCTCCTGGCTGACCCTCGTCATGATGTGCTGATTGGTGACCACATAGGCGCTGTCGGTAATCTCAATACCAATTTGTGCAATGGGAGAGCCGATGGGACCCATGGAAAACGGGATCACATACATGGTGCGCCCCTTCATGCAGCCTTCATAGCTTTTGCGCATCTGCGCCTTCATTTGCGCGGGAGCCATCCAATTATTGGTGGGGCCGGCATCTTGTTCATTTTCGTGACACATGAAGGTGCGGTTTTCGACGCGCGCCACATCAGAGGGATGGGAGCGGGCCAGATAGCTATTGGGGCGTTTTTGTTCATTCAGCTTGATAAAAACCCCGGCCTCGACCAGTTCGGCGCTCAAGCGAGCAAATTCTTCTTTAGACCCATCACACCAGACAATTTGATCAGGAGTACACATTTGCGCAACCTCGTCGACCCAATTAATCAGCTCATTGTTGCTTGTGCGTAACGCTCCATCGTGAGATAATGACATTGTGAGGGGTTCCCTTTGTTTTCTAAATGAACATGTCGGGCAATGCACCCCTTCGATCAAGGGGATGTGGTTGTCGTGACTATCCCCTAAAAAGACCCTACTTGCAACTATTACAATTCGGCTTATTTGGTTGTATCAAGGGTTAATAGCTGTGCGAAACGCACCCCTGTACCAAAAAGGATTTATGGAATGAAAATGATATTGACGGCTCTGTTCAGTTTGGTTTTCATCTTAAACGCCCCCCCGTCTTATGCCAAATCCGCCTCGCTTGTAGGAAGCTGGAAAGGCGGCGGCAGTTTCACAGCTGCGGACGGCGCCAAAGAGAGAACAAGATGCCGTGCAACGGTCCGTGCTCAAAACTCTGGACGCTATACGGTTTATGCCAGATGCTCTGTTGCCAGCGTTGGCCTTCTCGAACAATCTGGAACCGTTAGAACGGTCGGCAAAAACCGCTATCGTGGCCGCTTTTCAAATACTGATTATGATATTCATGGTTCCATCCACATTGTGGTCAGGGGAAACCGCCAATATATCACTTTGAGAAGTCCAAGCGGGCGCGGAGACCTGGTTCTGCGTCGTCGTCGCTAATTATCTGGCTTTTTTCGCCAGCGCCACCAGCATTTGGTGCGCCTCATCACTCGTCTCAACGGGTGAAGAAAAATCAAGACGGCATCGCTCCTTGCGCCTCATGAAGTCGCAGCCTTCAGGATCGATGCCGCTTAGCTGCCAGGCCCCCTCGCCGCCCTGCAACAGATTGACCGCCATATTGCGCACCGCCTCACCATGTTGCTCATTCATGTGAGCAAGAATGGACTGTTCTGCGCTGGCAAGTTTTGTTACCTGGCGCTGTTGCAAACAAAGAATATCGGCCGGGACCGACAAGGCAGTGCCAAAACCGCCGACAAAATGGGCCTCTTCAATCTGCATTTCATAAAATGAAAAATCCGCAAATTGCGCATAGAACGCTTTGGGGTGGCGGGCCATAAAGCGCTGTTCGGCATCAATGCGCGTGCATTTGATGATGCGACCATTGACGCTCACACGATCTTCGCTCAACGGATTGGCATGATCGCCCGTGCCATCGAACAAAAGCGAGGCGCGCGGGTCCGCCTCAAGGTTCCTGGTGTGACGCGAAATATCCGACATCAAGAGGATAGGTGTCACATCCATCAAGGTGGCGACCCCCGTCAGCGAAAGAAACGGCCCTCCCCCCTCAACTTCGCTGGTCGCCAGCGCCACTTTGTCGGCCAGGCGCATAACCCGGCGCGCGGTTGGGGCAACCTCGCCCGGAGGGGGCATTGGCGGCCTTGAGCGCGATGTCGATCGATCTTTTTTGGTCATTGTGGGGATCATTTTCGTTCAGGTTTTGACTTACAGACAAGAGACGCCTAAAAACAATGTCATAACAGAGATGAAACACCCAGCGTCGCGATACATGTTAACATGGCGGAGCGCTGTCAAGAGGGTTGAAACTATGCCAACAATTGCACTGGTTGATGACGACAAGAATATCATCGGTTCGTTAAGTGTACTGTTCGAGAACGAAGGTTACAATGTCAACACTTATCATGATGGCGTGTCCGCCCTTGAGGGCCTCAAGGAAAAGCCGGTTGATATTGCCATTTTTGATATTAAAATGCCGCGCATGGATGGCATGGAACTGCTGCGCCGGATGCGCCAGGACAGTGAAATTCCCGTGATATTCCTGACTTCCAAGGATGATGAAATCGACGAATTGTTTGGCCTCAAAATGGGTGCCGACGATTATATCGCCAAACCTTTCTCACAGCGCTTGTTGCTGGAGCGGGTCAAAACCATTTTGCGCCGCTCGCAGGCCCGGGCCAAACCAGCAGAAGAAGATACCAGCTCCGAACAGCTTTTGGAGCGCGGCAAGCTGAAAATGGACCAAGAGCGCCATACCTGCCATTGGGATGGCGGCGAGGTCACACTGACCGTCACGGAATTCCTCATATTGCAAGCTCTGGCCCAACGCCCCGGCGTGGTCAAAAGTCGCGATGCCTTGATGGATGCCGCCTATGATGATCAGGTTTATGTTGATGATCGGACAATTGATAGCCACATTAAGAGGCTACGCAAAAAGTTCAAAGTCGTTGACGATGATTTCGATGTTATCGAAACGCTCTACGGTGTTGGGTACCGCTTCAAGGAAAGTTGATAAACATGCCACGGTCGCAATGGCTGAAAGAACAATTAGCCAAGGTCGGGGACAAATTGAAGGAACTGGTTCAACAGGTTGCGGACCCGTTAAAAACGGGCATCGCAAAGGGCTGGCGCGCCTTGAAGGATTCGCGCGCGCGCGGCTTCATGTTGTTTGTGCGGCGGCGGTTGTCGCCGTTTATCCGTCACTTCAAAACCAATTACAAATTCAATAGTCTGACCCGGCGGATACTGGTCTATAACGTGCTTGGACTGTTCACACTTGTGGGCGGTGTGCTGATGCTCAACCAATATCGCGCCGGCCTGATTGAAGTGCGCGTACAAAATCTGCTGACCCAGGGAAAAATCATCTCCGAAGCGATTGCCGCGTCCTCAACGATTGATACGGACCAGGTGATTGTCGACCCCGAAGAATTGCTGGAAATGCAATCAGACCATGATGCCATTGGCAATATTGAAAGCTATGACAGCCTGGATTTTCCCATCAATCCCGAACGCGCTGCGCCGATCCTGCTGCGCTTGATCAAGCCAACGGGCACCAGAGCACGTATTTATGATCACGAAGGCAACAAGCTGCTGGATTCCGATACCCTAGATGCTCGCGGCCAGATCACCCGCACCCAGCTACCCCTGACCGGCGTGCAAAAAGTCAACAATATCGACCGCATCACGCGATGGGCAAAGCGAAAATGGCGCGGAAATGTGCCTCTATATAAGGATATTGGCGAATCCAATGGCAAGGCCTATAACGAGGTCCGTCGTGCCCTTGGCGGGCGAGCACATCACATGTCGCGGCTCAATGAACGTTCTGAACTGATCGTCTCCGTTGCCGTGCCCATTCAGCGGATGCGTGCGGTGCTGGGCATCTTGATGCTGTCCACCAAAGGCGATGATATTGATAAAATCGTTTATGACGAAAGTGTTGGCGTTCTACGCGCCGGCCTGATTGCCGCCGCCGTCATGACGGCTTTGTCCTTGTGGCTGTCCAATCAGATTGGCGCCCCCATGCGCAAACTGGCCGCTGCCGCAAGACGGGTGCGCCACAGCGCAAAGTCCCGCGAAGAAATTCCAGACTTTACCTGGCGCACGGACGAAATCGGCGAGTTGTCATTGGCTTTGCGCAATATGACCGGGGCGCTTTACAGCCGCATTGAAGCCATCGAAACATTTGCCGCTGATGTTGCTCATGAGCTAAAGAACCCCCTCACCTCCTTGAAAAGCGCGGTGGAAACCTTGCCACTCGTCCAAAAGGAAGAATTGCGCGAGCGCTTGACCAAAATTATCTTGCATGATGTCAAGCGACTGGACCGCCTGATCAGCGATATTTCTGATGCCTCGCGTCTCGATGCCGAACTGGCCCGCGAAGAATATGAACCCATGGACATTGCGAGCCTGCTCGGCAATATCATTCCCGCCTTCAACGATATTCGCCGCGACAGTGAAGTGGGTGTGTCCTTGAACATCCACAAAGTTGCCCGCTGCCCCGATGCTTTTTTGATGAATGGCCATGAAATGCGCATAGGTCAGGTGATCAATAATCTGGTCGATAATGCGATTTCCTTTTCACCCGACAAGGCCACCGTCAATCTCACCATGAGACGCCTGAAAGGGGTGATTGAAATCCGCATCGAGGACGAAGGCCCCGGCATCCCCCCTGACAATCTGGAAAAAGTCTTCAAGCGCTTTTATACCGACCGCCCTGATGATCATGGCTTTGGCAATAATTCCGGGCTGGGCCTCAATATCTCAGAGCAGATTGTCCTGTCGCACAAAGGTAAAATCTGGGCCGAGAACCGCTTGAAAAATGACAAGATTCTAGGCGCGCGCTTCGTTATCCACCTGCCTGGCCTTGTGGCTTGTACGTAACCCAAATAATGGATAAGCAGAAATATTAGTCCTTGTTTTTACATCAATAATTTCTGTCATCCCCGCGCAGGCGGGGAACCATACTTCCCCGCTCTACAATTTGGAACGGAAGTCTGTTGATGGGTTTGTACGTGAAAATGACAGGCTTGGGGTTATGGATACAGCCTTCGCTGGGATGACAATAGAGAGATCGGGAAGACAATCGGAGAGACAGGAACTAGAGCACCATGGGTTCTCTCGAGGGCATTTTGACTGAGCGATTTTGTGTCAGTATCGAGGGGAAAAAACGAAGCGCATATTGGTGATACGGGCAAGGTTTTTCTCCATCAAAATGGCGCAAAAGCGCCGATTAGATTGATTGCCAGTGAGCGCAGACCACTCTAGAGCGGTTTGCATTCACTCGCGGTCAGAAACAGCTGAACAGTTTTGCTTCGGTTTCAAGTTAAGAAATGCAGGATATATCTGGATATTTTCAAATTTCTTGACGCCGAAAACGGAGCAAAAATGTCAGCTGGAATGAT
>JAJRRW010000036.1 GCA_024279115.1 Alphaproteobacteria bacterium | reverse complement strand
GGATTTGGCCGCCCAGATCCGATGTTCACATCGCTGTTGAGCGGTTGCACAAATCTGACCTTCCAACCGCTTGTCCAAACGGGACATTGCGGCTTTTGCAGTTACCCTAAACCTTGGTGCAATGGATCATTCCAACCACGGTCTCTAATCTGCACCTTCATTCAAGAAATACAGAAAAGTACCCGACTTGTAAAGTCGGGAATAGGTAGTTTTACGTAAGATTTGTGACCAAAAAGCTAAATCAAGCAAGAGCTCATGAGATTTGATAGTGTCGCAGTTTGAAATAGTTCGCTTCCCGGGCTTGAACCGGGATCCAGTGGCAAACAGGCAAAATCTCTGTGTATGCGCCCCTTTGCCCCGGCTCGGCACAAAACCGCACCCGCGTTTTTGCTGGTCCGGGGAGCTTTAATATTCAAAATGAGACACTACCTGGGATTTGGTGCGCGGATCTGTGTTGACGGCGAGATAATTGCCGCAAACCTTGGGGCATGACATTGGGGCTAATGCGCACAATTTCGCGGGTTCGACGCCAATGATCGCCGCCAAAAAGCCGATAATATCAGATGTTGGCCTGATTTCGACTTTGGCTCCGCGTCAAACTTTGCGGTTGTTGCTGGTTGCAAGGCAAGCTGGATGAAAAGCCCAACCTGCGCCCTGTGGCCGGCAAGGGGATGGCCAATGGTCCAGACAGCGACAATGCTGCGCTGGTGACGAATGTCAAATGCGGCTCCCCTGATGGCCTAATTGGCACTGCCGAAGGTAAAGGTTTTTCCGATCAACAAGCCAACGGTTTGACTTTTGACCCCTTGTTCTTTGGCAAATTTATAGCCGACATCAAGCGACCATCCCGCATGAATTTCCATTCCCACCGAGATTTGCGAACTGGTGTCGAGCAAGGTATTTCCTGTCGCGAAATGGGTGTGACGCGAGGTATGGGCAATGGCCAGATTGTATCGCTTGTCGAGGGTGATCGCCCCGCCGAGCGTCCAATAGCTCACATCATCGGTATTGCCCCCTGCATTTTCCAGATGGGCCACCTCCGCCAGCCAGTCCAGTGACAGGCGCTGGTGTAGTGAATGGTTGCCATACAGCCCGCCAACCAGCGCCGTTTCGCTGGCGATATCATTGATGGTCTGTCCTTTGGACTGATATGCGTAGCCCAGATGCCATGCAAGGTTTCCGCCAGAGATGGCAATGTCTGATCCATCCACGGTCACGGTATAAGAGCCAAGGTGACGCGTGTTGCCAACCCCGCCATCTTGCGATGAGACTTTGCCGCGATCCGTGCCAATCGAGCGGCTTAATATGGTGGTATCACGCTTGAACGCGCTGGCGGTCCAGGTGAGATTTCCAACTGCTGTGTCCTTGATACTATAGGCTCCGCCAAAACCAAGTCGCTCGGTCAACTGATAATCTTCAGCAAAAGCAGTGCTGTAGAGGCCCGGTGTCAGATCAAAAGCGTGCCCGAAGGAGGGGTTGAATTTTCCAGCGAACAGGCGCGCGGCACCGGCCTCATACTGGGCATATAGTTCCTCGGTATAAACGCCGATATGCTCGAAAAAGCGATCCTCACCGGGGTGTGGATCAACAACCGGTTCTAATACAAAGCCGCCCTGCACGGAAAAATCGGGCGTAAACATCCAGCCAACGCCAAGGCCCAGGGTCGGATAGGTGTCGGTAACTTCATTGTCTGGGTCATCAGATTTGAATGTATGATCGCTCTGCACCTCTAGCGAAAGCTCTGCTTCAAAATGAGGTGTGAAACCATCGGCTTGGCGGGCTTGAAGGCTCGTGCCGGTCAGCAATATAAGGGCACCAATGGTTGCCGCGCTCGCAAATTGAGAGTGAGTATTAAATTTGATCGCCACTGTAATGGTTCCCTTCAGGGCTTAAAACGAATTAATTATTTGTGAAGATCGCCGCATACCGGTGACCAACAGCAAATGTTCACGAAAGCGGGTTGCCGCCATTTCGTGATCACCAGTTCGGACCTTGAATATGAATAGGATGTGGACCCGGCCAGGTTCCCATTTTCGAATATTGTCTCAAGGGTATGGTCATGTTTTCACGCAAACTATAAATATATCTAAACACGCACCAGTTTGCGAAGAGGCATCGGCTTCAATCAATCGCAAAACACCCCGTTCTGGCTCATCCCCTTCGCGATATTGAGCGGCTGGCCTCCCGGTAAGCGTATCATTGCATGCGTGTCATTATTTTTATCGCGCCTTCCTGGATAGACAATAAAGCGCCCCCCTCTTCCCCTAATATTTCGCGTTCTAAAAGAATGAGATAACCCTCCTGCCCGACAATTATCGAAAGCTGGATATTGTGTCAATGGGTACAGATTTGTATCGGAAAATTCCAGTTTCATGAAAATACGACTGTGTTTCATTTTGAATATTGACGTTCCCCGGACCAACAAAAATGCGCTAGCAGTTTTGTGCCGAGCCGGGGCAAAGGGGCACATCACACAGGTTTTGCCTGCTTGCCCCTGGATCCCGGTGCAAGCCCGCGAAGCGAACAATTTCAAACGCAGACACTATCAAAAATACTGACATTTTGAGCAACCAAATATGCCCGACCGATCCAGCCCCAAGCAGCCCGCGAAGTAGCTCTGGCATCGCCTGCTCCTGCTCTGTCTTGGCCATAGCCACCACTTTCAGGCAACGCTCCGCATAGGGCCGCAGCGAGCCAAAACGACCGGCATACCCTTCCCATCGCGCAAAATAAAACGACCTGTCTTCGCGGCATTTTTCATCAATATCACTCGCCTCTTCCCGCGCCAAAAACGCGGATAATACCAAAACAGGTGGGTCAGTTTTAAACGAAGAATAGCCCGCTTGGGCTCTTGGGGTGAAAAGTCGAGCTTGTGCGCTCAAGGCGCGCCAATCCTTATATCTCATGGCTAATTCGCGCTTGCGCGGGGTGTGGTTGTGCGGTGTTTGAGCCGCCTTCCAAAGACGGTGTGTTTTTTTGCTTGAAATACACAAAGCGGCAGATTTCAATGAGCTTCAGGCGCTGACAAGTAAGGTTGTACAGGTGTGCATCTCGATAAACTTGACAAACCAAAAACACAAAATATCATTGTTTTTACAGTGTTTTTATGAATTACTCCCCCTCCCCTTCCAGGTACCCAAAGAGATAATCCAGTCCCCGTTCAGCGGGGCAATTCTTTACGCTTGTAAATCGCAGTTTAATAAATTATTGAATCCGTATTTAGTTCATAAGGTGGAGCGATTATTATGGGGTTCGACAAGGGTGGTCTTTCGATATCAGTCATTGGCTGCGGTTACTGGGGAAAGAACCTTGTGCGGGATTTTCATGGTCTGGGTGCGCTGGGTGCGGTAAGTGATCCCGATCCGCAAACTGCTAAAAACATGGCGGAACAGTATGGTGTCAAGGCGCTGAGCATCGACGAAATCATGGCCGATGACAGCATTGATGGCATTGTCATAGCCGCTCCAGCCGAAGTACACGCCGATCTGGCGATCAAGGGTTTTGAGGCGGGCAAGCATGTTTATGTGGAAGAGCCTATTTCTCTTTCCATAAGCGATGCCGAAAAGATGATTGCCGCCTCCGATAAGGCCGGACGCATTTTGATGGTGGGTCATCTTTTGCAGTATCATCCGGTTTTCCTCAAGCTCAAGCAGTTGGTTGCCGATGGCGAACTGGGCAAGTTGCGCTATGTTTATTCGCGCCGCCTCAGCCTTGGCAAACTGCGTACCGAAGAAAATGTACTTTGGAGCTTTGCCCCGCACGATATTCCCATGATCCTGGCGCTTGCTGGAGAAGAACCCGACCATGTACATGGATTTGCCGGTAATTTTCTGCAAGACCAGATCAGCGATTTTGCCTCTATCCAGATGAGCTTTCCCAACGGTCTCAAGGCTCATATTGATACCTCATGGCTCAATGCCTTCAAGGAACAGCGTCTGGTTGTGGTGGGAGACAAGGCCATGGCGGAATTTTGGGACAGCAGCCCCGACTGGAATGAAAAGCTCAGACTTTATCGCCACAAGACCGGGATTACCGATGGCGTACCGTTTGTCGAGAAGAGTGAAGCGGAACTGATCGAGGTCGAACCGGGCAACCCGCTGGTCAATGAGTGTGAACATTTCTTGCGCTTCATGGCCAATAATGAAACCCCGTTTACCGATGGACGCGAGGCTCTAGCCGTTCTCAAGGTCCTGCATGCGGGCGACACTGCCAGGAACGCCTGATCATGACAGATTTCAAAAATGTGACGGTGCATGAAAGCGCCTATGTGGACGATGGTTGTGAAATTGGCGAAGGCACAAAGGTCTGGCACTTTTGCCATATTATCAGCGGCACAATAATTGGTCGTGACTGCTCGTTTGGGCAAAATGTCATGGTCGGGCCCGATGTCACCATTGGCGATAATTGCAAGGTTCAAAACAATGTCAGCCTTTATAAGGGCGTGTCCCTGGCCGACAATGTGTTTTGTGGTCCATCTTGCGTATTCACCAATGTCTTGACCCCAAGAGCCGGCGTCGAGCGCAAGGATGAATATGCCGATACTCCCGTTGGCAAAGGAGCAACCATCGGCGCCAATGCCACCATCGTTTGCGGTCATTCGCTTGGCCAATATTGCACCATTGGCGCAGGCGCTGTGGTCACAAAAAATGTACCTGCCTTTGCCTTGATGGTGGGGGTGCCCGCCAAAAGGGTCGGCTGGGTATCGCGGACCGGCGATCTGCTCGGCGATGATTTGATCTGCCCGCGCACAGGCGAGCGCTACGAAGAAACCAAACAGGGTTTGAAACCAATCGAGGAAAAAAGCTAGTGGACAATATTCAGTTTATTGATTTACAGGCCCAGCGGGCTTTTATTGGCGAGCGCATGACCAATGCCATAAATGGCGTGCTCGAACATGGCCGATATATTATGGGGCCTGAAGTTAAAACCTTTGAAACTCAGCTCGCCGAATTTGGCGACGTCAAGCATGCCATTGGCTGCGGCAATGGTACCGACGCCATCTTATTGCCGATGATGGCCTGGGGAATTGGCGCAGGCGATGCGGTGTTCTGCCCAAGTTTTACCTTTGCGGCCACGGCTGAAATGATTGCCATCACCGGTGCCACCCCGGTGTTTATCGATGTCCTTCCCGATACGTTCAACATTGACCCCGATCATCTGGAAGCTGCCATTGAGCAGATCAAGGCGGCCGGCGCACTGACGCCAAAGGCGGTCATTGCCGTTGATATATTTGGTCAGAGCGCTGATTATCGAACCTTGAAATCAATTACAGACAGGCATGATCTCAAACTCGTGTCCGATGCGGCGCAGGGCTATGGCTCAACATGGAACGGCAAGCACGCCGCCGCTTTTGCCGATGTGGTCACCACCAGCTTTTTACCCGCCAAGCCGCTGGGCTGCTATGGGGATGGCGGTGCCGTATTGACAAATGATGACGATCTGGCGGCCATCATGCAAAGCCTGCGGGTGCACGGCAAAGGCACAGACAAATATGACAATGTACGCATTGGCGTCAATTCACGTCTTGACACGTTGCAGGCGGCTATTCTGATCGAAAAACTGGCGATCTTTGCGGAAGAAATCGACAAGCGCAACAAGGTTGCAGATCGTTACGCCCAAGGGCTGGCCCACATTGTGACCGTCCCTCATGTACCCGACGGGGTGGTGTCCACCTGGGCGCAATACACCATATTGAGCAGCAATCGTGATGCCCTGCAATCGAGCCTGGGGGAGGCCAATGTGCCAAGCGTCGTCTATTATGCCAAGCCGCTGCATCTGCAAACCGCTTATCGGGATTACCCGGTTGGAGGCAATGGCCTGCCGGTTACTGAAAAGTTGCAAGATGACGTTTTGAGCCTGCCTATGCACCCCTATCTCGACGAAGAGACACAAGATTATATCATCAAAAGCGTTATTGAAGCCGCACAAAATAATGGGTGAAGTCATGAAAAACAATTCTGTACTCTCAGACGTAAGTGATAAATTCATCGACAAGATAAACAGTAAATCAAGCCTGATTGCTGTTGTCGGCCTTGGCTATGTGGGGCTACCGCTGATCATGGGGTTCAACAAGGTTGGTTTTTCCACACTTGGTGTCGATATAGACGAAAAAAAAACCGCAGCACTGTTGCAAGGTAAAAGCTATATTGCCCATTTTCCAGACGAAATGATCGCTGGCATGTCCAATTCGGGGCGCTTTGATGCGACCACTGATTTTTCCAAGCTTGCCAGGGCCGATGTCATACTGCTTTGTGTGCCAACGCCGCTATCCAAGCATCACGAGCCTGATCTGTCCTATGTCACCGACACCACAAAAGCCATCGCTCAGTATGTTCGCAAGGGACAGCTGATCATTCTTGAATCAACGACTTATCCTGGAACCACCACAGAGATATTGCAACCATTGCTTGAGCAAGGAAGCGGGCTTAAGGCCAACGAGGATTTTGTGGTTGCCTATTCGCCAGAGCGTGAAGATCCCGGCAACCCGAACTACGAAACCGCAACCATCCCCAAAGTCATCGGTGCCTCCACTCCAGAAGGACAAGAAATGACCGCAGCGCTGTATGGCACCTTGATTGAGAAAGTCGTCCGCGTTTCAAGTCCAGAAGCTGCCGAGGCGGTCAAGTTGACCGAAAATATTTTTCGGGCGGTGAATATCGCGCTCGTCAACGAACTCAAAATGATCTATGACGATATGGATATCGACGTCTGGGAGGTGATCGAGGCAGCCGCCACGAAACCATTTGGTTTCATGCCGTTCTATCCCGGGCCAGGACTTGGCGGCCATTGTATTCCCATCGACCCCTTCTATTTGACCTGGAAGGCGCGGGAATATGACCATCAGACACGCTTTATCGAGCTGGCCGGTGAGATCAACCGCAACATGCCCAAATATGTCATTGCCAGGCTGGCAGAAGCATTAAGCAATCAGCAGAAAAAAGCACTGAACGGGGCTGATATTCTGGTTGTCGGCATTGGCTACAAGGAGAATGTCGATGATATGCGCGAAAGCCCCTCGCTGGTCCTGATGGAACTTTTGAGCGAACGCGGTGCCAATATTTCCTATTACGACCCTCATATTCCGGTCGTGCCCCAAACCCGCGAACACGCAGACTTTACCGGCATGAAAAGTATCGAGTGGACGCCAGAAAACCTGCAAAAATATGATGCGGCACTGATTTCCACCAAGCATGCTGCCATTGACTGGCAACCTCTGGTTGAAAACCTGCCATTGATCATTGATACGCGTAACGCCCTCAAAGGCCAGCCCGAAAAATATGCCGACAAGATTGTCAAGGCGTGATGACGGCATTGGGGTCGTCATTACCATACAAAGCGAACAGATAGACATGGCTTCATGACCACTCGTAAAAACATTGTCATGGTCGTCACACTGGATTTGGCCGCGAGGAATGCGCCTGCTATTCACACCCTCAATATTGCCGGGCAACTGGCTTCCCTTGGCCACCAAGTGACCATTGTCGCACCGGCATTTGAGGGATCACCAGCGGTCAAACTGCCAGGCGGCAATATGTGTTTTATCCATTCCCCCAACCTATCGCGATGGCGACTGCCAAATAGTCTTAACACCTTGCTGCAACTGCCATTTTTGTTTCGCCTCAAGGACAGGCCATTTCTATATATCAGAAGTTCGCCGCTCAGCCTGCCTCTGGTCCTGCTGGCCAGACTGCTGCGTTTCAGGCCGTTTACTGTCGAATTCAATGGCTGGTTTTCCGATGAATTAAAGGCTCTTGGGGTCAACAGATTTGTTGCCTCGCTGTTTGATTTTCTACAAATGAGCGAGGCGCGTCTGGCGGGAAAAATCCGGGTTGTTACGCCTGGGCTGCGCGATATTTTGACCGCAAACAACATCCCACACAGCAAGGTGGCGGTGATCGAAAACGGCGCCGACACGGATATTTTCAAACCGGTTGATAGAAAAACGGGGCTTCAGCGGTTAAACCTTCGCGATCAAACCCGCTATATGGCGTTCATCGGCAATCTGTGGCCACCGGTTGACCTTGAAACCGTTTTCAAGGCCTTGAAGCTGGTGATTGAAAGGGGCTTGAAAATAGAGCTTTTGATTGTCGGCGACGGTCGTTCTTTGGCCAATTTCGCGCAATTGGCGCTCGAGACCGGAGTGGACCAACAAGTCCATTTTCTTGGCGCGATGGAGCAGTCCGAGTTGAAATATGTTCTGGGCGCTGCCGATTTCGCCATCGCCCCCTTGCACTGTGAAAGAAATGAGCGGATTGGCGTGTCGCCCCTCAAGGTCTATGAATATGCGGCTTGCGGCCAGCCGGTTATCGCGACAAGATTGCCCGGCATATCACAGCTTGACGCTCAGCATTGGATTTCCCTTGTGCCGCCTGGCGATGTGGAGGGATGGGCAGACCAGATGATCGACTATCTGTCCTCGCATGATCTGCTCAAGCTGCAAGAAGAGGCCCGCTCGATTGCGGAAAAAGAATTTGGCTGGCACCGCCGAGCGCAACAGATCGATGCACTAATTTCTTCTCAATGCCGTCAAAACAATCAATAGCCCTATTGTTATAATGGTCTGCCCAGCAAGGCATGCCATTCGCGGCTTTTGCCAACAGCCAGCGAGGGCTGGCACCCGTTTATCTTCAGGACATATATACATTCCGCCATACATGTCCCCATAGCATTTTCGCGTCAAGGCATGCTCTTCGACAGGCACCATGGGCAATATCTGGCAACCAATCCTGGTTCGTTGCGCCAACCGTTTGTATCAGTCAGTTCGTATTAGACGGTATATCGTACGGGCCGAGTTTTACGGAACCGCTGCCAGGGGCGTTCGCCTATCCAGTAAAGCCCTTTGGCCAGGATCAGGCTTAGCAAAAAAGCAATCACCAGCCGCACCAGAAAGCTGATCAGCGGCTCATTGGCTAAAAAGGGTTGCAAGGCACGTGTCATCATAAAGGCCAGAATAAGCGCCCCATGATGGGTCAGGTAGAGGCAATAGCCGTTGCGCCCGTGCCTGGACATGCCCCGGACAATAGCCGATTTCCTGATCCACTCGTCATGTTCAGCCAGCAAGATGACAATCAGCCCAAAGGACAGATTAACGAGGCCGATCAGATTGTAACGAATTGGTTCGTCAACGATATTCCAGCTGACCGCCCACATGATCGTTAAAGCCACCACCGCCAATATCAATATCACCCGCGCCCCAGAGGAAAATTTCCTGTAAATCCCGGCATCGTGAACAAGCGCGGCAAGAATCCCAAAAAATATAGCATCGAGCTGCAAGGGCGTGAAGGTATAGACGATCCGCCAGATCGTGGCATTGTCAAAGCCGCTCGATTGCATATAGTGTATGGTGGCCCCCCTGACCAGCCAATTGATCAAGATTGCCAGCAATATGGCGAGCATTGACCATCGTTTGTTTTTGTTTAAAAATCCGAATACCAATGGAAAAATCAGATAAAACTGCTCTTCTATACATAGTGTCCAAATGATCAAAAGGGCCGGCGTCAAGGGCGCTATCATTCCCAGCGCGTAGGGAATATTACCAATCAGACCGATAAACAGCGGCAGGTTGGCAAGCGTGTCATCATGCTCTTTTGAACCGGCAAGCGGCAAGCTGTTCCACAGACCATCAACATGCAGCCAATTGGTCTGTATGACGACAAGATAGACGATCACCACAGTGATCAATGGCGGCATGATTTTCAAAAAACGCCGACGATAGAAATCAAGCCGGTCTATTCGTCCCGTGCGATCGCCCTCCCCCAACAACAAAGTGGTGATAATAAAGGCGCTCAGGACGAAAAAGCCCTGCACCCCGGTCCAGCCGAGGCGGTAAACGGCGATGAGTAAATCATGCCCCGCCAACAAAGGTGGATCAATATAACAATGAGCCAAAATGATCAGGCCAAACAGCACCAGACGCAAAGCATCCAGTGACACGTAATAACGCCTCAAGGGTTCATCTCGCGTGCCGTCTTTAGCGAGGGGAAGGTGACGGTTATTATTCTCAAACCCCATTTATCAACACCCTCGTACAGGTAAACCTTGGGACAGCAACCTGTCGACATTATACTTAGACCACTTGAAAATCCGAAAAATGCAAGATAACAAGCGTGTGTCTTTCATCAAGGCTCATATGCTAACAATCTGTCAGCCCAAAGCCACTGGCTATTCCCATTTTTGTGTGGGTAACTATTCAGTGAGATCTGATTTTATCAAGGAGCTGCCCGGCAACCTGGACACCTTTTTGCCGTGAGCGTTGCAACTGGATTTTCGCCTGTCGCAAATCATAGCCTGAAAATGTCTTGTCGGCCAGTAGAAGACCGCGATAATAAAGCGACCAGGGGTTCGTATCCAGCGCTGGATCAGACAAAAAACGATAGGCCGCAACATGATCTTTCTTGACGCCAAAGCCATTAATATAAGCAACTCCCAGATAATGAGCGGCCCTGCCGTCTCCCTTTTTGAGAGCCAATCTCAAAAGCGCGATTGATTTGCCTCTTGCTGGATCTGTTTTGCGATCTGACCACAGCTTGAGCGCATGGCCAAAAACCTCCTTGCCAGGCAATTTTCTTGCGGCGGATTTGATCTCGTAGACACTGCCAAGCCTGACCGCTTCAAGATTGTTGAAATCACTCACCATGAACACCAGCCCATCACTTCTCTGGACGATAATTTCTGGCTCTGTGCTCACTGGTTGGCTTTTCTCACGCTCCAAAAGAATAAAAAGGGTCGTCACGAAAGATGCCCCGGCAGTCAGCACAAGCAGGAATACAAATTTCAGATAGTAGAGCATCCTGGTTTTTCTTTCGCAATGAAGCCACTATTACAGCCTGTCTCAAAACGGGGGATCGGCTTTATCCCGTATTTTGAACCGCTATGTGAAACTCGACTTGAAAAGACTGACTCTGTCCAACACCTATCGTTTTGAATAACAGTTGGAAGGTACCGGCAAAACAAACAATATTTTTCGATTTTGACTAAATAATAAAAGAGTATATTACCACATTCCCGCAATTATTATATGGTGTATAATTCGGGCCGATAGCCAATCGGGGCCCTGTTGTACTTTATTGCGACAGCTTGTCTATGTGCCTGATAATTAGGGAAATTCACCCTGTCATCCTTTGTCCACATGAGTTCAGCCCGCTTGTCTATGGTAAAAACTGTGTCAGCACATGCGCAGCGCCTGGTCTTGGCTTTTGGAGCAGCGGCGCCAGAATTTTCGGGAAAGTTGGTGATTGTATCATGCCTTTTCTTTCCTGTTTTTGCAATCAGGTGGTCGTCATAATTCGCCAATTTCCTGTTTCTAGCCAATAAGGCCAGCGGGCGAAAGGGCGAATATATTCCCACTTATGGAAAAAAACTTGAAGCATCTGCGATTGTAAGACATGAATGTCATCACATGACCCGCGTCAAGGAATTCGATCTAGATGATAACACAGATACAGGCAGGAAAAGCCTTCGATGACCTTTACAGGGCGCTGACTGGCTGGCCGGTTATCTTGCTGATTGGACTGACAAATATCAAGGCTCGCTATCGTCGTTCAAGGATTGGTCAGTTCTGGATCACCATTTCCATGTCGGTGACAGTTCTGACAATCGGCATCGTCTGGGCTTACCTGTGGAAGATGTCAATTGAAGAATTCCTCCCCTATATCGCGGTCAGCTATGTGATTTGGCTCTATCTGACCGGTGTCATTGCTGATAGCGCCACCGTTTTTTCTGCCCAGGCCCATTATTTACGCGAAATCAGGCTGCCCATATCTTCCTATCTGTTCGCAGATATCGTCAAACATCTGATAATTCTCGGGCATAATCTGCTGATTCTGATCCCCGTCTATTTGATATTTGGCAGCCCCTTTACCATCCATTCGCTCATGCTCCTGCCAGCTTTCATCGTTGTCACCACCGCTCTTGTGGCCATTAGCATGATTATTTCCGTGATCGGATTGAGGTTTCGTGATGTTTCCTCTCTGATTTCCAGCATCATTCAAATTGGCTTTTTGTAACTCCGGTGATATGGAAGCCCGATCTCATGCCACCCGAAATCTATCGCTATATGATTCTCAACCCGTTTGCCGTATTTCTGGAGCTGTTACGAGCCCCATTGCTTGGCAAACCGATACCACCACTCTATTGGGCCGTAGCCCTGGGACTGACACTGGTCGGGCTGGTTCTGGCCTTTGTCATCTTTGCACGCTACCGCTCACGGATAACCTACTGGATTTAGGCTCGCTCATGTCGCAGGTCCGTTTAAAAAAAGTTGTCGTTCATTTTCCGATCCTCGAGCTGAGAGACTGGTCGCTGAAGGCGTCCTTGGCCGGAGCTATTGGCGGGCGGCTGACCTCAAGCAATAACAAGCCGATTGTGGAAGCCCTGCACGATATCAATCTTGATCTTTGTGAAGGCGACCGGCTTGGTATTTTGGGTCATAACGGCGCTGGTAAAACCACTTTGCTAAAAGTCTGCGCCGGTATCTATGAACCAAGCTCTGGCCAAGCCCTTGTCAAGGGCCGGGTCGCCTCCATGACCGATATGCTTATGGGACTGGATCCCGAAGTTTCGGGTTATGAAAACATCGTCAGACGCGGGGTCTTCATGGGGCTAAGCTGGAAGCAGGCAAGGCAACAGGTTCCCCAGATTGCCGATTTTTCGGAATTGGGGGACTATCTCAAACTGCCCATGCGCACCTATTCGACGGGGATGTTCATGCGCCTTGCTTTCTCGATTTCAACCTCCACCGTCCCCGACATCTTGATCCTCGACGAGATGGTCGGTGCCGGAGACTTGAATTTCATGGCCAAGGCTCAAAAACGCACTGATGAACTGGTGGACGGTTCAAAAATCATCATCTTCGCCTCCCATGACATGACCATGCTGTCAAATATTTGCAAGACAGGCCTGTGGCTTGAGCACGGCCAGTGCCGCTTTTTGGGTCCTATCGACGAAGCAATCGAGCGCTATCAAAAAAGCCAGTCTGAGGCGATTTCCTGATGCCATCCTTTTATGATGAGTATAGGAGAGTGTCGGCTGCAGCCAATTAGCGCGACAACTTAGCCCTTAGACGGCCCAAAACAGCGCGACCAAGACGGAACGCTTT
>JAJRRW010000035.1 GCA_024279115.1 Alphaproteobacteria bacterium | reverse complement strand
GTCGCCGCATCGGCTGCTCTTAACGGACCTGATGATTGTATCGATGATATTCGCAAGATTTATAAAGCGCGCCGCGATTGCCTTGTCAGCACCTTTTCACGGGCTGGCTGGGATCTTCCCTCGCCCCCCGCTACGATGTTTGCCTGGGCGCCTATTCCCGATAAATTCAAGTCTTTGGGCTCATTGGAATTTTCCAAGATTTTGCTGGAAAAAGCTGACATTGCCGTGTCCCCGGGAGTTGGGTTTGGGGAATGTGGCGAAGGCCATGTCAGGCTGGCGCTTGTGGAAAATGAACATCGCATCCGGCAGGCTGCCCGCAGTTTGCGGAAATTTCTGGCCGAAGCCGATGAAACCATGCATAACGTCATTCCAATCAATGGATAATGGTAGCCGGTGGCTGGAGAACGACGATTTTCAGAAAATAGTTAACTTTGATTGGTTCGTGCGCTAACCAATATGTGTCATCCCCGCGAAGGCGGGGATCCATAACTACAGGTCTAACTATTTTGCTCTGAATATGACGACGGTTCGCAGATTAATCTGGAAAATCAGGGAGTATGGGTCCCCGCCTTCGCGGGGATGACAGGTGGGGCGGGAATGATAATTTCTTGCTGCGGCGAGGCAGAACGATTGAAGGCCTCGATTTTTTGTGGCCGACAGACGGTAGGATGAATGAAATTATGGCGAATAGTTTGAGGGTTGGAATTGCCGGACTTGGCACCATTGGTGTTGGTGTGGTCAAGGTCTTGCAAAAGCATGGCGACAAGCTGGCCGACAAAGTTGGCAGGCCTGTGGAAATCAATGCGGTGGCGGATCTTGATCGCGACCTTGATCGCGGCGTCGATCTGTCTTCTTACCAATGGTTTGGCGATGCGCTGGCCATGGCCAAGGATGAGGGGCATGATGTGTTCATCGAATTGATGGGCGGGTCGGATGGTATCGCGCTGGCCAGCGTTGAGGCGGCCCTTGAGAGCGGCAAACATGTGGTGACCGCCAACAAGGCGCTGCTCGCCAAGCATGGCACAAGACTGGCCAAACTTGCCGAAGACAATAATGTGGCGCTCAATTTTGAAGCGGCTGTGGCGGGTGGTGTCCCGATCATCAAGACCATGCGCGAAAGCCTCACCGGCAATGATATTACCAAGGTTTATGGTATTCTCAACGGCACCTGCAATTACATTTTGACCAAGATGCAAGAAGAAGGTCTGGCCTTTGACAAGGTGCTGGCCGAGGCGCAGGCGGCCGGCTATGCAGAAGCTGATCCAACCTTTGATACTGGCGGCCATGACACGGCGCACAAGCTGGCGATCCTGACATCGCTGGCCTTTGGCACGCAGCTGGCGTTCGATGAGGTCTATCTCGAGGGGATCGAGAATATCCGCATTGAAGATATTGAGGCGGCTGACGAGCTGGGGTATCGGATCAAGCTGTTGGGGGTTGCGCAAAAAACCGATACTGGTATCGAGCAAAGAGTGCATCCCACCATGGTGCCCAAGCATACAGCCATTGCCGAAGTGGCGGGTGTCACCAATTGCGTTGGTGTGGAAGGTGATTTTGTCGACAAAATCATGCTGGTGGGACCAGGGGCCGGGGCGGGTCCCACGGCGTCGGCGATTGTTGGCGATATTGTGGATATTGCCTGGGGCATCAAATTGCCGCCTTTGCTCACCAGAGCCAGCGAGTTGAAACCTTATCAGCGCGCCCGGATGCGTGCCCATGAAGGGGGCTATTATATCCGTTTGCAGGTCAAGGATCATCCCGGAGCCATCGCCTCCATTGCCACGCGCATGGCGGAGCAGGATATTTCCTTGCAAAGCATTGTGCAAAAAGGACGCCATGATGGCGGTGATGATCATTCATTGACGCCGGTTGTGCTGATCACCCATGAGACAACCGAGAGCGCGGTGCGCAAGGCTCTTGAGGACATCTCAGCGGATGATCATGTTGGGGGAACAACCCAGATGATCCGCATTGAATCTCTGTAGCAGCCCGCCAATCCAGATGGATGACGAACAGTATGAACAGACCAGGTTCGAAAACACAAAACGTCGATTTTGGACGCATGTGCACGATGGGCATTGTGCGCGCCACGGAAGCGGCGGCGCTGGCAGCCGCAAAATTTACCGGGCGCGGCGACGAGAGGGGCGGCGATGAAGCAGCGCTTGACGCGATGGCCAGCCAGCTCCAGCGATTGCCCATAGGCGGCAAAGTCATTATTGGCGAGCAGGGTTATTCCGACAATGAACAATTGCAGGCAGGGGCCCATATTGGCGAGGGCAGTGAGCATGAAGCTGATATCGCCCTGATGCCGCTGGAAGGATCCTCCATTAATGCCCGGGCCTTGTCAAATGCGCTGTCGGTGATCGTTATCGCACAAAAAGACAGCCTGTTGCGGGTGCCCCCCATTTATATGGAGAAGATCGCCATTGGTCCAGGCTTTGCTCAAGGGGTGGTTGGCCTTGAGCGCACGCCAAAAGAAAATATTGAGGCTCTGGCCAAGGCCAAGGGCGTTGATGCCCGTGACATCACGGTGTGTATTCTTGATCGCTCGAGGCATCGTAAGCTGATCGAGGACGTGCGCGCCGCCGGAGCGGCTATTCGCCTGATTGGCGATGGCGATATCGCCGGCGTTATCGCGACCACCAATACGGATGAAACCGGCATTGATATGTATCTGGGCATTGGCGGCGCTGATCAGGGTATTCTGGCGGCTGCCGCTTTGCGCTGCGCCGGTGGGCAGATCGAGGGGCGTTTGCTGGTGCGGGACAAGGATGATCAACAGCTGATCAGCAAATATGGTATTGAAGATGTCTCGAAAATCTACACGCTGAACGATATGATCGCGGGAGATGTGAGTTTTGCGGCCACAGGTGTCACCGATGGCTATCTGCTTGAGGGGGTGCGCAAGGCGGCCTCAAAGGCTTGGACCCAAAGCATGGTTATGCGCGCGTCCACCGGCAGCCTGCGCCTCATCGACACCATGCACAACTGTTCGGTGAATATGAGCTAGACTTGCGCACACTCATCAACAGGCTCATTTGAAGCGTTCGACGAATCAGCTTATCCTTCGAACCTCATTGGAGACATGTCATGAGCGCAGTTGACGATTTTGATCAAGCGGACAATATGGCGGCGGGGCCTTTTTTGGGGGTCAGTGCCTCGGCTGGTGGCCATGTCTGGAAAGACCGGCTGGAGCCATCGCGCATCCATATCGCTCTGGACATTACCCAGCGGCACCATATCCCTGAAGTACTGGGCCGCATGCTGGCCTCCAGGCTGGAGCCGGGCGAGGATGTCTCGGTCTACCTGGACCCTTCTTTGAAAAATCTGATGCCTGACCCCTCCAGCTTGCAAGATATGGACAAGGCGGCGGCGCGCATCGCCGCGGCCATCAAGGACCAGGAGGCCATTGTCATTTATGGCGATTATGATGTCGATGGCGGTACCTCCAGCGCGTTGTGGAAGCGCTTTATGGCCAGCCATAATCTCGATTGCCGCATCTATATCCCTGACCGCATGACCGAGGGCTACGGTCCCAACCCTGCGGCCATGCAACAATTGGTGGCGGATGGGGCGCAGCTGATCATTACGGTTGATTGCGGCAGTACCTCTCATGAGGCTTTGGGGGTGGTTGATCAAACCGATTGCGACGCCATTATTATCGACCATCATCAGCTCGGGGAAGATTTTCCGCCCTGCTATGCGCTGATCAATCCCAATCGACCCGATGATCTGTCGGGGCAGGGGGATCTTGCGGCCGCCGGTGTGGTGTTTTTGACGCTGGTCGCCGTGGTCAAGCAATTGCGCAAGCTGGAATTTTATAGTGAGCAGCGCCAGGTGCCTGATCTGTTGCAATTGCTCGATCTGGTGGCTCTGGCGACGATTTGTGATGTGGTGCCGCTTACCGGTTTGAACCGGGCCTATGTGCACAAGGGATTGCAGGTGATGCGCTTGCGCCAGAATGTCGGCCTGCGGGCGCTTGGCGAGGTGGCGGGTCTGCAAGAAGCGCCGACCTCTTATTCTCTTGGCTTTATATTGGGGCCGCGCATCAATGCGGGGGGGCGGATTGGCAACGCCTCGCTTGGGGCGCAGCTCTTGTCGAGCAATGATGAGGCCGAGTCGCAAAAAATAGCCGAACAGCTGGATCGCTTTAATAGTGAGCGCAAGGCCATGGAAGGGGTGATGCTGGAAGAAGCGGTGGCGGCTGCCGATCAGCTGGTGGAGCGTGACCCCGATACGCCGATCATCATCACTGGATCGCCTGACTGGCACAAAGGGCTTGTGGGCTTGCTGGCCTCTCGTCTGGTAGATCGTTTCAAACGACCGGCGCTGGCCATTGCCTGGGAAGGCGGCGGCGAGGGCACCGGCTCAGCGCGCTCCGTGCAGGGCGTTGATATTGGCGGTGCTATCCGGGCGGCTGTTGAAGATGGATTGCTCGTCAAAGGCGGTGGTCATGCCATGGCTGGCGGCTTGACGGTGTTTGAAAACAAATATGATGAGCTTGGCACTTTTTTGCGCGAGACATTGAGAGAGGCGCAAAAACGCGCGGCAGGTGGGTCGGACCTGCTGATTGATGGGGCCTTGACGCCCCTGGCTGCCAATGAGGAGTTGTTGGCGCAGCTGGAAAAGGCGGGGCCCTATGGCAGCGGTAATCCGCCGCCACGCTTTGTGTTTCCCGCCCACCATGTCAATTTTGCCAAGATTGTCGGCAATGGTCACGTGCGCTGTTCGCTGCAAGCTGGAGATGGCTCGCGTATCGATGCGGTGGCCTTTCGCAGCGCGGACACGCCGATTGGCGAATTGCTGCTCAATAATAATGGTATGCCCCTGCATATTGCGGGATCTTTGAAGCTCAATAGCTGGGGCGGGCGCGTGAAGGTCGAAATGATTATTGATGATGTGGCTGATCCGCGCAAAAACCGCTAAAACCGCGATGATTGAGGGTGCAAATGTCCCTCAGCCCTGTTGTCCCACAATTTTTTTGACACTAAGCGACGAAAAGCGCCATCAAACTCTTGCGTTTGAATGCAATGGTCAGTATATCAATTGTCGTCGGGGCTCGTTATGCTCCCGAGATGTCGGTTCTGATGAGTAATCAGGCCGTATTGGTTCGATTAGTCAAGCGTCAGGCCTGCGTGTCTGTTAAGTGCTTGGATATTGTGCCCCCTTCGTCTATCGGTTAGGACGCCAGATTTTCATTCTGGAAAGAGGAGTTCGATTCTCCTAGGGGGTACCATCACCACACCACAAGTTTGTTGTGATTACTGACCAGTTTTTTCCGTTTTTTCCGCTTTTATATTGCGCCTTTTTGAGGGCACCTTGATGGTCTGTTTGGTTTTTGCCAATTAATCGGCTGTAATGAGCACAAATACGTATCCGTTGCTTGTCTAAAAACGAATCACTTGATCATTGTTTTGTATTTTTTTCGGTTTGTTGTGCCCCCATAGAAGATATTCACACTTGTACTTTCGCTTTTATTATTGTGGGGGAAACTTTTTGGCTGATGGTGTGGCTGTCATATGCACCTCCCTAAAAAAGGGTAAAAATTCCTTTAATATCAGGCGCATAAAAAGTCAAATTCCCATTTTGTCTCTGTGCTGTCTATGTGACAAAAAAGTGGTTTAAATTTGTTTCCCCCAAGGCAGCGCAAGAAAATCATTTGACCCTCCCCCCATCGATCACTAGATTCTTGGATATGCAGTGAGTAATCGTTTTAATGAGCGTTAAGAGGTAGAGGTCTGCGTGCTCGATGAAATGGCTATTTGGTTGCAGTTTCAACTAAAGTAAATTGAATTATAATAAGCAGTTAAGGGGTGCTACTGTAATGACTGACGAAAAAAATAAAAGCGGCATTGATGCGGGGATTTTACCATCTGAGCCAGCAACGGCAACAGGCGAGCAGCAGGGGTTTGGTCCAATCGGGATGGCACCCGGTGTGGCACCAGCGCCAGTTCCTCACGAAGCTTTGGGACTTGAAGTCCAACAGGTTACCGGGGCCATCAAATGGTTCGATGTTTCCAAAGGTTATGGCTTTATCGTACCTGACGAACCCAAGCATGGCGATGTGCTCCTGCATGTTTCTATCCTTCGCAACCACGGTTTTCAAACTGCCTATGAAGGTGCCCGTGTTGTTTGTGATGTTGTTCAAGGACCCCGCGGTCTGCAAACCATGCGTCTTGTCAGCATGGATGACAGCACCGCGATCCATCCTTCTCAGATCCCTCAGCGGACACATGTGATTGTTGAGCCAGAAAGCGATTGGGAACTTTCCTTGTGCAAATGGTTCAATCGGACAAGAGGCTATGGTTTCTTGACGAGGGGCGATGGCTCTGAGGACATTTTTATTCATATGGAAACATTGCGCCGCTTTGGCTTTGCCGAGTTGCGGCCCGGACAGCAGGTCTATGTTCGGTATGGCCATGGTTCCAAAGGCCTGATGGCTGCGGAGCTCAAGCCAATTGTTGGTACATTCCCAGCTAGCCATTAACTGGCTTGCCTGTGAAAGTGCAATCAAGATATATTGACACGCCGGCAGCAGCAGCTGTCGGCGTGTTGTCGTGTTTTTTCTTGTCTTTAATCGTGGTTTTGACCTTGGCGGGGTGCGGTTCACAAATGCCGGAGCAAAAACCTGATACAGGCTCCTTGAGCGAGTTGCAAATCAAGGCAGGGGATGAGACGCATCTGTTCAAGGTAGAGCTGGCTCTGGATGAGAGCTCCCAGGCACGTGGCTTGATGTTTCGTCGCTCCATGGCTGCCGATCATGGTATGCTGTTTATTTATGACCCAGCGCGCCCGATCGGCATGTGGATGAAAAACACCATATTGTCCCTCGATATGCTGTTTGTGAGGCGTGATGGTACGATCACCAAAATATTCGAGCGCACCGAACCGTTCTCGCAAAAGCTGCTTGGCTCGCGCCAGCCGGTATATGGCGTTCTGGAGCTAAATGGCGGCACCGTTGAGCGCCTGGGGATCAAGCCGGGGCACCGGCTGATGCATTCGCTTTTGCAGGCGCAATAAATCTGCTGTTTTTCAGGCAATGCATGCTTGCCCTTCCAGCTTTGTTTATATATATGATTAGGTCAAGGAGCAGATCTTGATGATTTGGGCCTATATCCTTGAAAATATAATGTCGGGGCGTGGCGCAGCCTGGTAGCGCACCTGGTTTGGGACCAGGGGGTCGGAGGTTCGAATCCTCTCGCCCCGACCATATTTT
>JAJRRW010000001.1 GCA_024279115.1 Alphaproteobacteria bacterium | reverse complement strand
CCCAACCCCCTGTTATCAAATGGTTTCCAAAGGCTTGGCCTTTGGTGCCTGCTGCATAGGCAGCCCGTCTGGCGAAGACATTTCAGACCGCGGCGGCAGGCTACTATATTCAAATTGATTTCAAACTGAGACACTACCCAAATGCATCGCTATTTGCGCTTGGTTGATTTTGGGTGCATAGTGAAGGGGCTTTTCAAACGCAAAATACTCACCAGAGTTTTTGCCGCACTGGAGGGTTCAGATGAAAACGGTTTTTACAGCGCTCACTCTGGCAATTTTTGCGGGATTTTTGATGGCTGGCATGTCGATCACCAAGGCGGCAGAACTAACCCCACCACGCGCAGCTCCCCTCAAGGAGTTGCCAGATGACAGCCATTTCAAATCGGGTGAACCGGTTGAAGCGGATGGTTTTTACCAGCTGCAAAAAGATATGGAACCAAATGGCATCAGTCGTGGGCCGGCAGCGGCCTGCCCCTATGATGAAGAAGCGCTCGGTCAGCCCCTGCTTGGTTGAGCTGCGCGCCGTTTGACCCAGAAAATGCCAATCGCCAACGCGGCCAGACAGATTGGCCAGATGGTGACCAATTCATTTGCCAATACGACCGCGCCCTGGCTCTCAAAGAAATAACGGATATTGAGGGTCGAGACTTCGATAGGTCGGAAGGCAAAGAAATAGCGCTCGTTTGAGAACGGTGAGAAAAACGCCACGCCCAGCCCGCCATTGGTCAGGGCATCAAGGGCCCCATGGGAGGCCATGCTGGCAAACAGATAGAGCCAGACCGCGCGAGCGCAAATCTTATATTGGCGCGAAAACATCCATGTGACGAGTGCTGCAACAATCGCTGCGAACAACAGCGAATGGCTCAGGCCCCGGTGTCCCGCCATATGGTCATAGGGAATACCGGCATATAGCCCAAGAACATCCAGGTCAGGCGCAATGGTTAGAGCGATCCCGGTGACCAGAATTTTTTTGTAATGGCGCACATCACTGAACCAGGGAAACAGACCAAGGGCAATGGCTGGATGAGAGAAAATCGTCGCCATAAGATCATGTCTTTCAAAGCGTTGGAATAATCGAACATTTGAACCAAGGCCGCGCAAACCCAGAGGCTGCAAAAAAAGGCTGACCGGAGATATCCGATCAGCCTTCATTTTATTTTGATCATGTTGTTAGAGCGCAGATCTTACTTTTCGTCATCATCTTTGACTTCACCGGCGGTCGCTTCAGCCATCAGCTTGGTGGCTTGCGAAATCCAGTCTTCGCGTTCGATACGGCCCTTGAAGCTCAAAGCATCATCCACCTTGGCGATATCATCATCGGACCAGGCTGAGATCTGTTCAAATTTGGTGATACCAAGTTTGTTGAGCTTGCCAACCAGAACTTCACCAACACCAGAGATTTTGGTGAGATCATCGCTCGCCCCTTTGGGACGGGTGAAGCCCTTGAACGGTGCCGCAGCGGCTTTGGCGCCTTTGACAACGCGATTGTAATCGGTTTTTTCCTTGATGCGTGTAGATTTACCGCGACGACCACGCAGATAGTAAAGCTTCGCACGCCGGACTTTACCGCGACGGATCACATCAATGCTGTCGATCAGCGGTGAATAGACGGGAAATACCCGCTCGACGCCTTCGCCATATGAAATTTTGCGGACCGTGAAGCTTTCGTGGATGCCGCCGCCTGAACGGGCAATACAAACGCCTTCATAAGCCTGTACGCGGGTGCGTTCGCCCTCGATGACCTTGACATTGACCCGGAGTAAATCTCCTGGCGTAAATTCAGGGATTGGCCGTTTGGCCTCAAGCCGTTCGGCTTGTTCCTTTTCCATTTCCTGGATGATATTCATCACTCTTGACCTTTATCAAATCATCTTGTTGGGCTTTTCGCGTCGCTCTCTATCGAGCGGCATGCAAAAAGTTTTTGGCACCTAGCAAAGTGGCGCAATTTCTGGTTTTCCAGCTGTTTTCAAATTGAGAACCGGGAAAGAACGTGTTTCTAACCGATTGCAAGCCTTTTGTCGATGGTTTTTAGTGACTTTTCTCGCTTAGTCACTGATTGGCGAGATTTTGGTCATATGGCCAAGCTTTCGGCCTGCTTGCGAGCCGGTTTTGCCATAGAGGTGCACGGCCACATCGGGACGGCTTGCCAGGGTGTGCCAGTCCAGCACCTGCTCGCCCAAAAGATTGCTCATTTGTGCGTTGGAGTGGCGTGTTGTGGGGCCCAGAGGCCAGCCAGCAATAGCGCGAATATGGTTTTCAAATTGATCGCAGAGGCAGGCATCAAGGGTCCAATGGCCGCTATTATGCACCCTTGGGGCAAATTCATTGATGATCAATTTGGGGTTTGCTGGCGCTCCTGCGACAAAAAACTCCACCGCCAGAACACCTCGATAATCGAGCGCTGCAGCGATTTTTATGGCGGCGTCCCTGGCTTGTTGCTCCAGCGCGTCTGCCACCCCGGAGGGAACGCTCGACATGTGCAAAATGCCGTTTTTGTGCTGGTTGCACGGAACGTCATAACAACGAACCTCGTCGGGGGCGCCTTGCACCAGTATCACGGAGATTTCACGCTCGAAGCGGATCATTTTTTCAAGAATGGATGGTTGCTGGCCAATTTGCGCAAAGCTTTGCACCGGATCATGGCTTTGATCAAGGCTGATCTGGCCCTTGCCATCATAGCCGAGCCGGCGGGTTTTGAGCAGGGCGGGAGAGGCGCATTGGGCGAGCGCCTTTGCCAGATCTTTGGCAGTATCAACCTGCCACCAGTCAGCTACATTTAGCCCCAATTCTTCGATGAAGGCTTTTTCTACACTGCGGTCCTGAGAGATTTCCAGGGCCTGGCGGTTGGGGTAGAGCGGCGCAATGTTTGCGACCAGCCCGGCGGCCTGCAAGGGAATGTTCTCGAATTCGAAGGTCACGACATCGACACTGCGTGCAAAATCTTGCAGAGCTTGTTGATCGTCAAACGCAGCGATGGTCGAAGCGCTGGCGACTTCAAAAGCGGGGGCCTGTGGATTGGGGCAATATATATGGACATGCAGGCCAAGGCGCGCAGCCGCTTGCGCCAACATGCGGCCAAGCTGCCCGCCGCCCAATATGCCGATTGTACTGCCCGGCTTCAAAGGGAACGCGGAGAGGGAAGGGCTCATGATGTGCTATCGTCTGGTATTTGTGCGACTGCTTGTGAGCGTTGCTTGCGCCACTCCACCAGGCGCTGCATCAGCTTGTCGTCCGAAATTGCCAGGACCTGCGCCGCCAGAAGCCCTGAATTGGCGGCCCCGGCATCGCCTATCGCCAATGTGCCCACAGCGACACCCGCTGGCATTTGCACAATCGACAGCAGACTGTCGCGGCCCGAAAGGGCGCGGCTTTGAATAGGCACACCCAGCACCGGCAGCTCGGTCAATGCGGCAGTCATGCCCGGCAGGTGGGCAGCGCCGCCAGCTCCGGCAATAATGATTTTGAGGCCTTGCTGGCGGGCATTTTTGGCATAATCATAGAGACGCTCGGGGGTGCGATGGGCGGAGATAATGCGTTTTTCATACGACACTTTGAGTTCATCGAGAACCAGTGCGGCGTGTTGCATTGTGGGCCAGTCCGACTGGCTGCCCATGATAATACCGACCAAGGGAGACGGGCTGCTCATTGGCGCTCCTTCCTCATATCAATTGCCAAAAAAACAAGCTATTGGAAAGAGCTGCGCTTGGCAAGTACAGAGCAATACAGGGATAATATTGGCAAGGCCCGACGATAGATCAGGCGATGATATCGGGCATCAGGCGGTCTTCGAGCTGGCGGATCTCATCCTTGAGCGTGCGCTTTTGCTTTTTCATGCGCGAGACTTTGAGCTGGTCGAGTTCGACGGATTCCAGCAAGAGGCGAATTTCTTCATCAAGACGGCGATGTTCGAGCTTTAGGGCGGTCAAAGAGCGGCTCAACTCTGTGTCTTGGTCATTGTCCATCGAAACCTCGCTGTTGCATCTTGGTACTGATCGGATCGATCAATGTGATTCGGTTGTATAAACAAAACCATTGCCCTGTTTTTACGTCCAATCAAGTTAACGAACAAGTCAAGCAATCAGGTTTTTTCCGTGGCTTGTCAAATATTTCGACTATTATTCGATATTCCCCAGTTAAATCAAGGAACATTCAAGCAATCGCATGTATTGAAAGCTTGACGATTGCCGAGCTGTTGGCAGAACCGCAAATCTGATTAGACAAGTCAGCATTGATCTGCGACAATAAGTTGTTGGAAATTGTAATATGAAGGAGGATCGCGAACATGTCGCTTGACGCACATATTGATGAACTGGCCGAAAAACATAGAGAACTGGATCGTAGGATTGAAAAAGAAGAATCTTCTCCAGGCAGCGACGATGCCACCATAAATGAATTGAAAAAAGAAAAACTGCGTCTGAAAGACGAAATGGAAAGATTACGAGCAACCGCCACCGCCGCAGAATAAAGGCGCTGAGGTCAAATTTAAGAGTTTTGCTCCTATCTAGTGACAACCCGAGGGTAGCTCCCTCGGGTTTTTGTTTTTGGGATTTGGTTGGTTTGGCGATGCAAGAGCAAGAAGTGCGGGCGACAGGCTTGGGGGCCATTGCCATTGTTGTCTGGGCGAGTATCTCGGTACTGACCTATCTCACCGGAGAAATACCCCCTTTTCAACTTGTGGCCATGAGCTTTTTGATCGCCACTCTGGTTGGCGTGGCCATGATGTTGGTGCAGGGCGTTGATCCTCGTTTGCGGCGTTTGAACTGGCGGGCCACAGCGCTTGGGGTCGCGGGCCTGTTTGGCTACCACTTCTTTTTCTTTCTGGCTTTGCGCCATGCGCCGGTGCTGGAGGCGAGCCTTGTCAACTATCTGTGGCCTTTGCTGATAGTGCTGTTTTCGGCTCTGTTACCAGCCGCCCATCAAAAAGGCGGGCTGCGCTGGTGGCATATTTGTGGGGCTCTGTTGGGGTTTTGCGGAGCCGCTGTCGTCTTGTTTGTGGATGCAAAGAATGGAGCGGGGGCCGGGGTTTTTGCGGGCAATCACTGGTTTGGCTATTTAGCGGCTCTCATCGGCGCGTTCATCTGGGCGTCTTATTCGGTGGCCTCAAGGATGTTTGCGAATGTCCCGACCCAGGCTGTGACCATCTATTGTTTTTTGACCATGATCGCTGCCACCATCGCTCACCTTGTGTTCGAGCCAACCGTGTGGCCCGCCACAAACAGCGCCTGGCTGGCCGTTGTCTTGCTCGGGCTCGGGCCGGTTGGCGGGGCGTTTTATTTTTGGGATGCGGGCATGAAACAAGGAGATGTCCGTTTGCTCGGCGTTTTGAGCTATTTCGTGCCGCTATTGTCTATATTACTTTTGATCATCGCTGGCATCAGCTTGCCTGACCCGATGGTGTGGGTTGCCGCGGCGTTCATTACGATAGGAGCCGTTGTGGCCGCCCGCGATAAAATATCTCGCCAAAAACAATGAGCTTTTGGACGGGGTTGGGTCCATATTTACAAAAACTGCACGGCCAAGCCTAGCAAAAAAGGCAATATTGCCCCCGGCAATGACCAGGCAAGAGGCAATATTGTGCTGACAAACGTTTTTTCAAGGGCGATTATGGCCGTTAATTCCCTTTTTTGATCGCCCTGATTCCCGCCGCCGCCGCGCTCGAATCGCGCCATATGGCCGTGCGGCTGGCCTTGGAGAGTATTTTCGATACCCCTGCCGAAGATTGAAAATCAAACATGACAGTTCGATGACAGACGGTTTCATCAAACTGTCACCTGCTCGGCCCTATAGTCCTCCTCACGACAACTTAAACCAAAGTGCCTTGCAAGGCATTCAATTCAGAAAAGTACCTCACTGGGTACTCATTTTAAAAGGAAAATATCATGAAAATCAAAGCATTAGGACTTGCACTCGTTGGATCACTTTTCATCTCTGGCCAGGCACTTGCTGGCGGTCTTAAAAATTGTACCGATGTGGAGCAATCTGCATGGAAACCACAGGCTGAAGCTATGGCTGCTGCCAAGGCTGCTGGTTATGAAACCAGAAAAATGAAGGTTGTTGGTAGCTGTTACGAAGTTTATGGCATTGGTAAAGACGGCGCGCTTTTTGAGCTGTTTTACAACCCAGCAACTCTCGAACTGATGAAAACTGTTAAGAAGGGTTAATCTAGCCATGGGGATCGAACAACTTAACGTTCCGGACCCAAAAACGGACGAAGGCATATCTGATATGCCTTCGTCCGCAATGATCAATGTCTGGGATTCCAAAGTCCGTATTTTTCATTGGGGAACTGTCCTATGCTTTGCTGCTGCATGGTTTAGCGCAGGGGTCGATGAGCAGATTCATGAATATGCAGGATATACTGTAGCGGGCCTGCTGGCCTTTCGGATATTGTGGGGATTTGTCGGATCCCGCTATGCCCGGTTTCGTGATTTTGTTCCTTCACCGGGAACATTTTTTGCCTATATAAAAAGCCTGCTTGGCGGGCGCAGCTCGCGTCATATCGGACATAACCCGGTGGGCGCTGTCATGATTTTGGCATTGATGGTGCTGTTGATTGTCATTAGCGCAACTGGCTGGATGATGTTGACGACGGCCTATTTCGGCGTGGTCTGGGTCGAACAGTTACATCAATACGCAACTTACGGCCTATTGGGCTTACTACCGCTACATGTCGGCGGTGCCATTCTATCCAGTTACTTGCATCGCGAGAATCTGGTGTTGGCCATGATAACGGGTCGCAAACCTGCAAAAGTCGATCAAAAGCCTGTTGCGACTGCACCAGCTGAGTGATGATTTTTCAGGGGTAATGCCCCCTGATATCGACAAGATAAAGCCAGGTCTCACGGGTTTTGATATCATTGATGTCAAAAATTCGGGGACCTGGCTCTTTCATGTCGTGTTCTTATGGTCTTTCGCCCATTCGACAACAGATATTGGCAGGGCGTTTGGAGGTTGCCAGTTGAATGTCTGGCGGAAATGGCGATCGTCGAGTTCAAGGGGGTGCGTGAAACGCAGCACCTTGGGGCCAAGAGCAGGCAGTTTTTCCAGCATGTCCCAGATAGGGGCAGGAAAGCGGAATTTGCGGGATGGGCGGCCCAGTCCCTTGCGGATCAGGCAGGTCATTTCAGACAAGCAAAGAGTGCCATCATGTACCAGGTAGAAACCGCTCGCGGCCTCTGGCTGTTTGGCGATGGCGGTGATTGCCGAGACAAGACCGTGCGCCGAGATCAGGCTGCGCGGGCTTGCAAGTCCGGCAAAGGGGACAGGCAAGGGATGGTCGACAAGCACTAGCAACTGTTCCATGCTGCCCCCGCCGAGCCCAAATACAACAGGAAAACGAAGAATAACCGCGTGGTTGCCATAGTCCCTGGCCGCTGCGAGAATGGTTTGCTCGGCCTCCAGTTTCAAGCGACCATAGAGGCTTTGCGGCGTTGCTTTGGAGGCTTGGGTGAGGGGCTGGCTGGCGTGGGTGCCGCACATGGTTTTGATGGTGCTAAGATAGATGATGCGCACGCCATTACGAGCGGCAGCTCTGGCAAGCGCTGTCGTGGTTTGCAAGAATTGCGCGGCCTCACGGCTCTCATGATCGGCGGGCAGATGTTCAAAATTATTGAAGCCATCGGCGAGGTGAATAACAATATCGACGCCGGTCAGCAAGGCATCGAAATCGGTCTCTTGCGTCAGGGAGGCGGCGATCTGTTCATCCGCTTCGTGAAGGTCTGGTGCCGGGTGCCGGGTCAGCGCCTTGACCAAATAATGCTGGTGTTTGAGGATTGGTAATAGTCTTTTGCCAATCCGCCCGGCAGCTCCGGTTAATAAAATGTGCATTGTCTATTTTACCGCATGTCTCTCAAGATTAATCAGTAAAAAAACCAGAACGATAACTCCACCCAAAGCAGAAATGAGCGGTTGATGGATTGACGTTATGGCCAAAGCCAGAAGTCCAAAATTTGCTGGTATGATTTTCCACAAGGCATCTGCATGACTGCCCAACCCTATGGCGGCTCGCTGATAATAGTGTGTTTTATGGGGTTTCCAGAAAGGTTCTTTGTTGAAGATACGCTTTAAGATGGTCAAAGAAGCATCCGTAACGAAATAGGCAGGTAGCAACAAGGCCGCGATGAGATAGCCATTCATGGCGAGCTGGATCAACAACCATCCAAGTAAAAAACCGATAGAGATTGACCCGATATCTCCAAGGAAAATTTTCGCCGGATGCCAGTTCCACCACAAGAAGCCAGCTGTCGCACCCGCCAATACCGTTGCAACATGAAGGAGTGGCAGTGCAAAACCGATTGCCAGTCCTATAAAGACGAAGCCGCCAGAGATGAATAAAATCTCGACACCGGCAAGGCCGTCCATTCCGTCCATGAAATTGAACAGATTGACAAACCACAGCCAGCACAGGCCCGTTAACAATCTGTCGATCCACAAAGGCCAGTCATCGGCAAAAACTGTTTTATCGTCAGGCAACAGGGCGAGTACAGCGATAATGGCACTGGCTTGCACCATCAATCTGAACAGTTGGTTCCAATGCTGTTTGTCATCCATCCAGGACATGAGTGCCAGCAGCAATGTACTTGTGAGAACGACCCAGATGAGTGGGTCTTGGATTGGCCACGAAAAAAAACCCAGGCTAACAATGCCAGGGGAACAATGGCCCATCCTCCGCCGATGGGAACAGGAAATTCATGCAGGCTTCGATCATTTGGACGGGCGAGAATATGCCATTTCTTGACGCGGCCGATGATGTAATATGTGGTCCCAAGGGCAACTATGGCGGAACTGACGAAAAGCACAATGAATGTGAACATATCCGTGGCGGTCAATATGTGGGGTGAGAGCATGAAGTTCTTTCCATCAATGGCATATTTTTTGATCTTTTCAATTGAAGAGAAGGAAAAGTTGCTGGCCGACGCCTTATTCGCCCGTATACTGTAACTCAATCAGCAAACAAATGACACTCCATGCATCGGCGTCCTCAAGCAGCTTTGCCAGATGCAGGAACCCCAGATGCCGGAACCAAAGGCTGCTTGCACATAAATAAGCCAAAAACCACCGGAGAGCGGCAATATTTCCTTCGTTTTTTGTGTATAGGCAGGTGCTTTTTTACATCATTTCTGGCCCAATTTGGTTGTGCTATGGAAAGGTAAAATGATGTATGCTAAAATGGTATTTTTAGTTATTGCTGAATTGTTTTTAGGGTAGATTTCAAGTTTAAATGTTTTATCTCATCGAAAAAATCAAAAATATTTCCGGGCTCGGCACGCTTTCAAGACATTTGAAAGCGTGGGTTGTCGGGCAGCCACGCAGTACCAAGCGCTGGATCATTATGGTCGGCGATTTCGCGTGTCTGCTACTGGTAATGGTTGGTCTGATATATATGCGCACCCTCCTTCTTCCCGGGTTTGAAGTGCCACCGGTACGGTCATTGGCCCTCCTTTTGGCACTGCCCATTTTGAGTGTTGCCTCATTTCGGGTTTTGGGGCTTTATCGGCTGGTGACCCGCCATGTAGGGGACAAGGGCCTGTGGCGTATTGGCTATTCCTTGCTGGCGGCCATTATGCTGTGGTCGCTTGTTATCTTCTTGGCAGACTGGCGCGGATTGCTTTCCGTACTGCCGCGCTCCGTTATAATTGCCTATTATTTTCTGGGTTGGATGGTGATCTTTGGCACCAGAGATCTGGTGGCCTGGTGGCTGCGGGATCGCCCCATGGTTGCCACGACATCATTGGAAAATAGCAAAGCGAACGTCTTGATTTATGGGGCGGGAGAAGCGGGGCTTATGCTTGGCAGGACCCTAACTGAAAGTGGCCGCTACAATGTTATCGGCTTTTTTGACGATGATAAATCGCTGTGGAGCATGAAAATAAGCGGCTATAAAGTGTGGAACTTCGACGAGTTCAACAAGCTTATCAGCGAACAAGGTGTGCGTGAGGTTTTCATAAGCATCCCTTCTTTGGGCCGACTGCAAAAACGCAAAATTATCGATAAACTTGAACCCTATCCTGTCGTGGTCAGTATCTTGCCGGAGCTTTCCGATATTGCATCTGGACATGTTGAGATCAGTGATCTGCGGAATGTCGAGATCAATGATCTCATGGGACGTGACCCGGTTCAGCCCGTCAAGCAATTGATGCAGGCCAGTATCACAGGCAAGGTTGTGATGGTCACGGGGGCCGGTGGGTCAATCGGTTCAGAAATCGTACGACAGGTTTTGTTGTTGAATCCGCAAAGGATCGTGCTGCTCGAGCTTTCCGAACATGCCCTTTACCAGATTGAAAGCGAGCTGGATGAAAAGATTATCCAGCTTAGAAAATTCCAGGAGACATTACCTCATGGTATTTTTGAACCAGTCATAATCAGTGTTATTGGTTCGGTAGACGATGAAAAGCTGTTGCGAAGGCTGATCACATCCCACAGTATCGAGACGGTCTATCATGCCGCAGCCTACAAGCATATTCCGATCCTTGAAAACAATATAGCCGCTGCTATTCGAAACAACACATTGGCAACGGCGACGCTGGCGCGGGTGGTGCAGGAATGTGGGGTCGGTCGCATGGTGTTGATTTCCTCCGACAAGGCAGTGCGCCCCGCCAATATAAAAGGAGCCAGCAATCGTCTTCAGGAGATGATCCTGCAGGCCATGGCCGAGGAGAATAATACCGGTACGATATTTACGGCCGTTCGCTTTGGTAATGTGCTCGATAGTTCGGGGTCGGTTGTGCCCCGTTTTCGCGAGCAGATCAAAGCTGGTGGTCCTGTTACGGTTACGCACACTGATATTGTACGGTATTTCATGGCAATTCCCGAGGCTGCGGAACTTGTTATACAGGCGGGTGCTTTGGCAAAAAGTGGGGAACTTTACGTGCTCGATATGGGAGAGCCCGTCAAAATTGATGACCTGGCCCGGAAAATGATCCGTCTGTCTGGCAAAAGCGTCGCCGATGAAAACAATCCTGACGGCGATATTCAACTGAAATATATCGGCTTGCGCCCCGGTGATAAAATGCACGAGGAGCTGTTAATCAAGGGCGATCTCGTTGGCACACAGCATCCTTTCATCCTAAGGCTCAACGAACCAGCTGCCTTGTCTTTGGAGGACGTGATGATCATGTTGGATGAGCTTGTGGTCGCTGTTGACAACGATGATACGGTACAAATCCTCTCGCTGCTTTCTCGCTATGTTGAGGGATATATGTCGGTTACCAAAAACCCATCGGCAGAAAAAAATGAAAATGGCGGCGAGAGGGATATTGTCGCTTTTCCAGCTTCGCGCCTGAATTGAACAGTTGACGTCATTTACAGCAAGCAGATGGCGGTTGAGCGGGGGGGTGTAAAATACACCATTGGCTTTTGCCATAGGTATATTTGTTATTCTCCAGAGCACCGTGCGTTCTCTGGGAGTCAATATGACTGAGCGATTTTGTGTCAGTATCAAGGGGAAAAACGAAGCGCATATTGGTGATACGGGCAAGGTTTTTTTCATGAGAATGGCGCAAAAGCGCCGGTCAGAATGATAGCGAGTGAGCGCACGATACTCCAGAGTGGATTTCGTTTACTCGGACTCAGTTCAACTGGTCTTTTGGGTCTGTTTCCGGCCTAAGGAAATTTGAATATATCCAGATATATCGTGTATTCCCTTACTTGAAACCGACCCAAAACAGCTCAGAAGATTTTCTGATCCCGAGGTGGCGCCAACCGTTCTGGTTTGTAGATCAGTAGTTATCCGCGCTTGTTCAAGAGCGTTACACCGCGGCGGTTTTGCGACCAGCAGGAGATGTCGTTGCAGGTGGCGACAGGGCGTTCTTTGCCATAGGACAAGGTGCGCAGGCGGGCCGAGTTGACGCCTTGGCGTGCCAGAAATCCCTTGACAGTCTGGGCGCGTTTGGCGGCAAGGCCGAGATTATATTCTCTGGTGCCGCGTTCGTCGGAATGGCCTTCGACGGTGATGGTGTGGTTGGGATATTGATTGAGCCATTTGGCCTGACCGCGCAGGGTTTCCTGGGCATCAGGTGTCAGGCTGGCGCTGTCGGTTTTGAAAAAGACCTTATCACCAATATTGACGGTAAAATCGCGCTGGGTACCAGGAGTGACGGGGCCACGATAGCCAACCGCGTTGGGATCACCGCCATTTGCGCCACCAGCCAGGCCATATCCGGCGCCGTTTTTCTTTGCCGAGCAGGCACCAAGCAATGCGGCAGCTGCAACAACAGTAATAATGCCGACCACTTTTTTCGTGTGGCTGGCTTTGTAAAATATGGTCATGTCTTTTCTCCTGGCTCGTTTATTTGCGAGCATCAGTTCGGGTTCAAAATGACAGCAACGGTTTAACGCGACCCCGGGGTCAAAAATTGCACACCCCAATCAAAACTATTGTTCTGTGTGCCCGTCGTTCTTGACGATATGGAGGCAAAAGCGCGGCTCTTGTGTGGTGCTTTGCTGTGTCCGGGGGGGAGATATAGGAGGAGGAGATTAACAAATTGCGAAAACTTATAGTTAACAGACACTTCGGAGGGTAAGGTTCACCGGACTTGAGGGGGGATTTTGATGGTTGATAAGGTTTGCCCCGCTATCCGTGAGGAAAAGCGGTAGTGCTGGAGCGTGTTCGGGCAGTAAGTTGCAAGGTTGAAACAGGTTTTTGGCAGATAGACGCGCAGCATTGCGGCCCTGCAAAAGTACACACAAAAAAACCACGCCCCTGATGAACAGGAAAGCGCGGTTTTCTATAATACTATAGTGGCAGGCATCTCGCGCTACCAAAAAGCAATGTTATTTTACCTGTGAAACAGGTGCAACATACTCACCGATGCCTTTAAGTGGCTCGTGACGCTCACGACAAGCACCCAGAACAGCAGCAGTTGAAATGATAGCAGCAATGATGATAGTTTTTTTCATCGAATAGTTCTCCACATTTTTTCCCAAGAGTTCGTTCCAAACGAATCATTTTGTATTCGCTTCCTATTTTCATACCGTTGTTCACTGTCTTCAGCAAGGAATTCTGGGGAAAGGGTCTTCTTTCTGCCCTATTTCGACACACCTGATGCGCAAAAGACACGCTTTGGGCAGGGGCGGCTAGTTGATGAGCGGTGACCATGCGGGGTCAGAAGCGAAGGAGGGAGTGGCGACCGGTTGTTCGTGATAGCCGGTCAAATCAACAGAAAAAAGCTTTGGTCCGCCAGCTTTTGTGCGACTTTCACGAAAGAACATCAAAACGCGGCCATTGGGAGCCCAGGTGGGGCCTTCATTGTGGAAGCCTTCGGTGAGGATGCGCTCCCCCGTGCCATCGGGGCGCATGACCCCGATCAAAAAGCGCCCCCCCGACTGTTTGGTAAAAGCGATCAGATCGCCGCGCGGTGACCAGACAGGTGTTGAATAGCGCCCCCCACCACGCGAGATGCGTCGCTGATTGGAGCCATCTGCCTTCATGACATAAATTTGCTGCGATCCAGAGCGATCTGATTCAAAGACAATTTCGCGCCCCGAAGGGGAAAAACACGGCGCGGTATCAATGCTTTTGGTCTTGGTCAGTCTGGTTGAGCGTCGTGACCGCAGGTCCATCACAAATATATTGGCGCTGTCACTATCTTGCTGGGACAAGATGATCTTGTTGCCATCTGGCGAAAAACGTGGCGCAAAGGTCATGCCGGGAAAGTCCCCCACCAGCTCTTTTTGCCCCGTATCAATATTGAGCAGATACACCCGCGGGCGGCCGCCCGCATAAGACATATAGGTGATTTCCTGACGGGTAGGGGAAAAACGCGGGGTGAGCACAAGGGCCCGCCCGGAGGTCAAGGTGCGCACATTATGGCCGTCCTGATCCATCATGGCGAGACGCTTTATGCGTTTGCTCTTGGGGCCGGTTTCATCAATGAAAACGATCCGGCTATCGAAATCACCCGATTCTCCGGTCAGCCGTTTGTAAATTGCATCAGCGATAATATGGCCGATCCGACGCCAGTTGCGCTCGTTGGTGGTGAACTGCTCGCCGGCCAGCTGACGACCAGAAAACACATCCCACAATCTGAATTCCGCCTTTATACGGCCCCCGCGCACCAGCGTAATATTGCCAAGCGCCAGTGCTTCCGCCTTGATAATCCGCCAGTCTGCAAAGCGTGGCCGGGAATTGATGGACGAAATCTTTTCGATATGGGCTTTGCGGTCGATGGGGCGAAACAATCCCGACCGGGCCAGATCATTGGTGACGATGTTGGAAATCTTGGCGGCCAGAGAGCGATCACTATCCGAGGCCCCCAAAAACTGGGGAATGGCGATGGGCATGGCGCGCACATTGCCGCGTGTAATATCAATTTCAACGACGCCAAAAGCGGGTCGCACGGTTATCAACACCATCGCGCCCAAAATGAGTGCGGCCAAAAAGAGCGCATGCCGGGGCCAGGGGCGGTCGTTCCTTTGATTGAGATGAGTATTGATCCTGTTCATATTCCCCGCTTGACCCGCGAACATGGTCGCCGCTATTTGTGCACAGCCTACCCCCACCGAAGACACCAGGGCGTATTTTGCGCATCATGCTTATTCGTTATATTTCTCCAACCTTGTCCTTATAGCCGTAAACTGATCAATAAATAAGGCCCAATAATAGCGCAAATCGGATATTGCGGTTTAGCCACCAAACATATCGCGTGGATCGAAATTGAGGATCATGTCTTGCCAGGTGGCGAATTTGTCTTTGGGCATGCGATAGGGCTGGCATTGCCAGACAGCGCGCTTGGCGGCTTCAGATGCTGGTCGGAAAAATGGCGAGCCCGAAAAATTAGCCAGCTCGGGTGGTTTTTCCAACGTGCCGTCCTGTTTGAACTTGATGCGCAGTTTGACAATGAGGTTCCGCGAGCCAAGACCACCAGTGGGCGGCCGCCAGCATTGCGAGATCTGCGCTTTGAAGGCATCGATTTCATTGGCCGACATGGTATCATCAATGCCTAAGCGACGCCCATAGCTTGGCGGGTCCAGTCGCGCCTGGCGTTGGAGGCGCGGGGCGGGGCGCAATGGCGCCTTAAAGGATGGCTTGGGGGCCGTTTTTTGATCCGGCAGCTTGTTAAGCAGGGCGGCGATGTTTTCGGGGTCAAATTCGCTTTGGCGTTTGGCGACTTTTTTCGGCACGGGCTTTTTTGGCAGCACTTTTTTTGGCTTTGGCGCTGGCTTTTTAGCCTTAGCGACTTTGTTTTTAACCGGCTTTGGCTTTGG
>JAJRRW010000034.1 GCA_024279115.1 Alphaproteobacteria bacterium | reverse complement strand
AGCCGCGAGCGAAACAATATACCCCTACCAGATCAATTGCATGAGCGTGGCAATGGGTTGAAAGCCCTTGTCCTTGAAGATGTTGGAAATTTCCTCGCTTGATGGCGGGTTGTCGGGCGTGTGGCCTTCAACATGCACGCCAGAGGGAATGAACACGGGGTCGATCCCCGCATCAATGGCGCCTTTGATATCGGTGTTGATACCATCTCCGATTGCCAATATTTGTTGGGGCGAGATTTCACGGCCAGCCAATTCGGTGATTTTTGCAAGGGCAAGGTCATAGATCGGCCGATGCGGCTTGCCAGCATAGGCGACCTGGCCGCCCATCTCTTCGTAAAGAGCGGCGATAGCTCCAGCAGCATATATAACGTCTTCGCCGCGTTCGACCTTGATGTCGGGGTTGGCGCAGATGACAGGTAGCTCGAGCGATAATAGCCGGGTCAGTAATTGACGATAATCTTCTGCCGTTTCATTGGTATCGTCGTAAAGGCCTGTGAGAACAACAATATCAGCTCGTTCCGGTTGCACCCTGTTGACTTGCAGGCCCTCAAACAAGGGAATATCGCGGTCTGGTCCCAGATGAAAGAAATTGCGCCCGGAGTTGGCGGCGATCATCGCTCTTGTCACATCCCCTGACGTGACAATACCATCATCAATATCAGAGGGAACGCCATATTGTTCGATCTGTTGACGTACAGAAGGCCAGGGACGCGGGGCATTCGACAATAGAATAACGATGCCACCATCGTCGCGATATCGTTCGCAGGCAGCCACGGCGGTTTCGATGGCTTGCTCTCCATTGTGCAAAACCCCCCACAGATCCACCAGCCAGGCATCATAGCTACGGCCGATCTCTTGAATGGAGTGCAGGATTGGAATTTCGGAAAGTAGTTCTTCATTCATATTGTCATAATCCTGAGTAAATCTTCGTAAGCATGGTGCTTATCCCATCTATTCGCATTGGCCAAGTCTCAATGTTGAAGGCATGATCTGGTGAGCAAATAATGCAGATTGCAACATGTTGATTAGCTAATGTTTCTATTGAATAGGCATGGTGATTGCCATATAGTTGTATAAAGCAACTAAAATGGAAAGTGGTATGACGCAAACCTCCAGCAAGTATATTGGCGAAGTTCGAAAGGCCTCCAGAGATCTGGTGCGCGAGTTGGGATTTATGAGTAGGACCATCGCTGGAACAAACCTCTCCGCTTCTGCGGTTCACGCCATTATCGAAATCGGCACGGGAGCTTTGCCCACAGCCAAGGCAATCGCAGACAGGCTGTGTCTTGAAAAATCGACGGTTAGTCGCTTGATCAAATCACTTGTCGCGCGTCAATTGGTGAGCGAAGTTCGCTCCAAGACTGATAGTCGGATAAAATATCTTTATCTGACCAAAAAAGGAGGTTGGGTTCTAAAAGAAATCACCCGATTTGGTGAGGATCAAGTAGCCGGGGCAATTAAATCGCTGAACTTTCAATCGCGCGAGACCATATTGGCGGGGTTGCGGTCTTACGCTCAGGCATTGAAATCAACGAGGACCCATTGCGACAAGGATCTGGCTGTCAAGCAGCAAGGACCAAAGAAAATGCAGATAAGCATGCAGATGAATACCGGATATATTCCTGGTATTATTGGTCGGGTTGCATCGATGCACGCACTATATTATAGCGCGGAAAGGGGTTTTGGAGAGATATTCGAATCCAAGGTTGCAGGCGGGATGGCGGAGTTCATTCCCCGGCTTGATCAACCCCGTAATCAGATCTGGAGTGTGGGTGACAAGGGGCCGGTTTTGGCGACAATTGCCATTGATGGCGAGTGCATAGGCAATAATATTGCTCAGTTACGCTGGTTTATTGTTGACGATGAATTGCGCGGGGCGGGAATTGGTCGATGGCTCATCCGCAAAGCCGTTGATTTTTGTGATCAGCAGGACTTTGCGGAAACGCATTTATGGACCCTTAAGGGGCTGGATGCAGCACGAAAGCTATATGAGGATCATGGATTCGTTTTGGCCAAAGAGTATTATGGTGAGCAATGGGGGCCGCGCGTGTTGGAGCAGAAATATATTCGAGCCATGGCATGAGCATCTGGGTGGTTGCCAGTCGCTGCAAATAGGGTTATACACAGCGTTTCGGTCTGCCATTTACACCCTTGGAGGAAGTGGTTTGGGCCGGATTTTCATGTGAATTCAGACTTAATCCAACGAGGAGATCAGTCAATGGCTGAGACCAGTGAACTGAACGCAACACGACGGGAAACGGGCGGCAAGGGGGCCGCACGCGCACTTCGTCGCGCCGGACGCGTTCCTGCCGTCATCTATGGTGACAAAAAAGACCCCGAATCAATTTCGCTTGACTTTGTTGATGTGCTCAAAGCCCTTCATACCGGTACATTTCTATCAACAGTGTTCAAGATCAATGTCGAAGGGGGCGGCCAGTCACGGGTCATTCCCCGTGATATTCAGGTTGACCCCATTAAAGACTTTCCCATGCATGTGGATTTCTTGCGGATTGCCAAAGACGCGCAACTTGTCGTGGAAATCGCCGTTAACTTCATCGGTGAAGAAGAAAGCCCCGGCATGAAACGTGGTGGTGTGCTGAATATTGTTCGCCATGAAATTGAGGTTTTAGCCCCGGCTGATGCCATTCCAGACGCCATTGAAGCAGATATTTCCAAAATGGACATCGGCGATACCATGCATGGCTCGGCTCTTAAGCTGCCCAAGGGCGTTGTGCTTACCATCACCGATCGCGACTTTACAGTCGCCTCGATTGCCGGACAGGTTGCCGAAGAGGTTGAGCAAGAAACTGATATCTCTGAAGGCGAAGTGCCAACCGTTGGTGACGAAGAAGGCGATGGCGATGAGGGCGGAGATAACGCTTAAGCGTTTTTCCGTTTTTGCTTTTGTTTCCAAACACAGGTCCTGCCTTGCTTGTTCAGGGCAGGACCGTTCACTTTGATGCAGTAGATCCATGAAACTGATTGTTGGCCTTGGAAATCCCGGCGGCAAATATGCCGGCAACCGACATAATGTTGGCTTCATGGCGATCGACGAGATTTTCGATACCTATGATTTTTCGCCCTGGCGCAAGCGCTTTTCGGGGGAAATTAGTGAAGGCCGGATCGGGCGTACAAAATGCCTGTTGTTAAAGCCTTTGACCTATATGAACGAGAGCGGTCGCTCGGTCGGTGAAGCTGTTCGTTTCTATAAGCTAGAGCTTGATGATGTGGTCGTTCTTTATGACGAAATAGACCTGGTAGCAGGTAAATTAAAAGCCAAGCGTGGTGGGGGCAATGCCGGTCACAACGGTCTGCGCTCCCTTTCCAGCCATCTGGGCAATGACTATCACCGGGTGCGCATTGGTGTTGGGCGGCCTGCACAAAAATCTGACGTTTCCAACTATGTATTGCGCGATTTTAACAAATCCGATCGGCAATGGCTGGAGCCTTTGCTGGATGCGATTGCCCGCAAGTTCGAGGCGTTTTTGGAGCGTGGCTCGGGGGACTTTGTTAATCAGGTCGTTGAGCATTTGGCTCCATTGGAAGAAAAATCGCCCCGCAAGCCATCGGGGACATCAGGGCAACAAATATCCAACAGCAAGACCAAGAATACAGAGCACAAAGAGGCGGGCAGCAAGACGGCTGACGCCTCCTCCCAATCTACCGAGCGGGGACCTTTGGCAGATATGTTGAAATTCTGGAAAAAACCAGACACGGACAAGGAATAGGGCGATATGGGTTTTAAATGCGGCATTGTCGGGCTACCAAATGTGGGGAAATCCACCTTGTTTAATGCGCTGACACAAACGGCAGCTGCCGAGGCAGCCAATTTTCCGTTCTGTACCATCGAACCAAATATTGGCGAGGGGTCGGTGCCTGATGATCGGCTGGACAAGATTGCCAAAATAGCCGAATCCAAGGAAATCATTCCGACCAGGCTGACCTTTGTCGACATAGCGGGGCTGGTTGAGGGGGCCTCCAAAGGGGAGGGGCTGGGCAATAAATTCCTCGCCAATATTCGCGAGGTTGACGCCATCGCTTATGTGCTTCGCTGCTTTGAAGATGATAATATTACCCATGTCGCTGGCAAGATCGACCCCTTGTCGGACGCCGAAACGGTTGAGACCGAGCTGATGCTTGCCGATCTTGAAAGCCTCGAAAAACGATTGCCGGCGCTGGAAAAAAGGCCAAAGGGCAGGACAAGACCTCCAGAGAAACCGTCGAGCTGATCAATAAGGCGCTGGTGCCCTTGAATGAGGGGAAGCCAGCACGCTTTGCCGACATTGAGGCCAAGGACAAGGAGGCGTTTCGGGCGCTGAACCTGCTGACTTCAAAACCGGTTCTTTATGTGTGCAATGTAGACGAGGGATCGGCTGCTGATGGCAATGATTTTTCAAAGGTCGTGGTGGAGCATGCGGCCAAAGAGGGGGCGGTCGCGGTCATTATCTCGGCGCAGATAGAAGAAGAGGTGGCGCAATTACCAGGGGATGAGCGGGCGGAATTTCTGGCAGATCTGGGGCTGGGTGAGCCAGGGCTAAACCGCCTTATACGCTCGGGCTATGAATTACTGCACCTGATCACCTATTTCACAGCCGGACCCAAGGAAGCACGGGCCTGGACTATTCGAGAGGGTATGGTGGCGCCGCAAGCTGCCGGGGTCATTCATACGGATTTCGAAAAAGGTTTTATCCGCGCCGAAACCATCAGCTTTGATGATTTCGTCGAACTGAATGGCGAGCAGGGGGCCAAGGAAGCTGGCCGCATGCGCCTTGAGGGCAAGGACTATGTGGTGCTGGACGGAGATGTTATGCATTTCCGCTTTGCCAACTAGTCAAACAGAGCGTCAATATCGTCTTGATTGGCGACATCAGCATCTGATACCAGCGAGGGACCGTTCAGCAGGTGATGACCGCTGCCATTGTCGGTGATTTCGACTGGTTCAAAGCCCTTGAAGCTATCAATACCGCCCCAGATTTCCATCATTTGATCAACGCGTTGCTCGATAAAGCCAAAGGCTCTGATCACTTTGCTGATCCTCTGGCCGGTGAGATCCTGAAAATTGCAGGCTTCAAAGACTTTGACGACTTGTTCCTGAATATCGTTGGTGAGATCTCTTTGGGCGTTGTTTGCCACCATCGCGCCCAGATCATTGGCATTGTCATCAATTTGCTCAACGGCGGTCAAAATGGTTTCTGTGGCTTGTTCGGTGCCGCTAACGATCGCGCCAAGTTCATCACTCATGCGCCCTATATCTGGCGTCTCTTCACCATGCAGGTGCAGCGCGGCGATTTCATATTTGGTGCTGTCAATGGCTTTTTGGATGTCCATCAGCTCGGCTTTGATCTTGGCGGCTTCGGCCATGTCAGAGCGAAAATTTTCCATGACTTGCGTGGGAGGTTCGGACGGCACTGATTTTTCGTTGAGTAGTTCTGTTACTTCGGCAATGGCGCTCATCAACTGATTGTGCTGCTCAGGTGAAACGCCTGGCATATTGTCATTGGTGATTGAGGCGAACTGCTGTTCAATTTTGAATAGTTTTTGAGACACGGCTTCATCCTGTGTTACTGACCTTACAAATTGTACGGATACAACTCATTTACCCTGATAATTAACATTAAAGGTCCTAATATTCGGTTCATAGGGCTCCAATTGGACGTTTCCATTATGATATTCTAGTGATTTCACATAAGGAAAAGAGGCAAATAGTGCGCATAGGCCGTTTCAACGTGATCGCCCGATTTGGAAGCATTGGCCGCAAAATAGTTTAAATCGAAATAAAAGGGGTTTGTCCGATGGGAATGGTACAAGAATTCAAAGAGTTTGCTCTAAAGGGCAATATGGTCGATATGGCCGTTGGTATTATCATTGGTGGCGCTTTTGGCACCATTGTGAAATCATTGGTGGCTGATGTGATCATGCCATTCATTGGATATTTTGCCCGTGGACTGGATTTCTCCAAGCTGAGCCTGGCGCTTGGCAAGGGGCTGGATGGAAAAGACGTGACGATCAATTATGGTCTGTTCCTGAACGCCACGATTGCTTTCTTGATTGTCGCTTTCGTGCTGTTCATGATGATCAAGGCGATGAACAAGGCAAAAGAGACCATGGCAAAGGAAGAAGCGAAAGCCGAGGAGGCTTTGGAGCCACCAGCGCAAGAAAAATTGCTCACCGAAATTCGCGACTTGTTGAAAAAATAATGTTTATGGATTGGTCGTTTACCAACAAAAAAGGGTGTTCCAGCTGGAACACCCTTTTTTTGTGTGGGTCAGTAGTAAATGTTAGTGATCCTCAATATAGACAGATTTGTGGCAGGAATGGGGCCATCTCGAAAAGATCGTGTTTGCGTGGCCCAATTATCCACGAACGACGGCCAGGCAACCATATTATCTGACGATTTTTACCCGTGTATTGCGCTTGCCATAGGTTTTGATCAGGCTAAACAGGCGGCGGGCATTTCTGGGATGCAGGCGGATGCAGCCATGCGAGGCTGTGCGGCCAAGGCGTTTGATGGCCCCCGTGCCATGGATTGCATATCCTCCCAAAAAGAATACGGAGTGGGGCATTGGCGAATTATAGTATTTTCTGGAGTAGTGCATGCGCCGCAACACGGTGGGTCTCCAGGTGCCAACCGGTGTGCGATAACCGCGCCTGCCGGTAGAAACGGGCCAGGAATATTGTTTGCGCCCATTGACGATGATACTCATGCGTTGCTGCGAGAGATCGATTTTTGCAACCACTTTTGGAGCCGCGATTGATCCAGCGATCAAGGTGAAGGAAAAGCCAACCAAAACAGATAAGAACAGTGCAACCCGGCGCATAAAGAAATCCCTTTTTGTAAATATTATCAGTAGGCAAATAGCCTGTTTGCCGATCTCTAGTTGTAGACCGCACATTGCCAATGTAGAAGGCCGTTTGAGAAAGCTGTTGATAGCTTGAGGATAACCGCGCGGTTATTTCGTTTTGACGGCCCTTGTGTTACGCCTTTAAATGGCACTAATCGAAGCCCAATACACACCTCAATTAGAGGCTAATATTGTATTGAACGATAGAGGCTTTTCGAGAAGGCCTGAGTTGAAAAGAGGGAGACGACAATTATGATTGGATCAGATCATCGCCGGTTGCACTGGCAAGGGACAAAGCTCAATGGCGTGATTGCTCTTGCCATCCTTGTGGCTATCTTGTTGTTTGCGAGTTTGTTTTCGGGACTGTTTTCTGGCTGGAGCTGTCTTGGATTTCCCTTTGCCTTTTACCTTGGTGCCCAGGGTGCTTTCATTTTAATGATCATTCTCGTCTATTGGTCGTTTGCGCGACAGGAAAAAACCGATCGACGACATGGGGCGTCCGAAGAAATATAGCCGTGTAATATCTAACTGTGTGTCACCTGGCCCCAATAGAAACGAGCGATCAATTTATGGCATTCCAATCTAATTCACGCCCAGCCAACCCCAATATCGGCACCAGCTATGCGACCTTTGCCAGCATCATCATCGGGCTCGTCATCATTCTGGTGATTTTTGAACAATTGGGGATCAATAATCTATGGCTGGGGCATATCATTATGGCGGTGCCGGTTGGCGCTTATGTGGCCATCGGATTTATGATGCGGACCATTCTGATTGATGATTTTTATGTCTCGGGGCGCCGGGTGCCAGCCTTTTACAATGGCCTGGCCTATGCAAGCATCAGCTTTGGCGGGATCGGTTTTTTCGCCATCACAGGCTCCTTGTTCGTGATCGGGTTTGATGCGTTGGTGCTTGGTCTGGGACTGGTCGGCGGTCTGGTGCTGATGGCCATTTTTTTCGTCCCCTATATTCGTAAATTCGGGGCCTATACCCTGGCCTCGTTTCTGGGGGAGCGGTTCGATAGTAAAATTATCCGAGTGACCGCGGGACTTTTTCTGCTCGTCCCGTCGATGATGTTGCTAAGCGCGGAAATCAGAATAGTAGCTGAGGTGATCTCGCAGTTTACTTCGACGAATTTCAAGACACTGATTTTTGCCGCTGCCAGCGTGGTCGTGCTTTCAAATATTCTGGGCGGTATGCGCTCGCTGACCTGGACCACTGGCGCTCAGTTGCTGGTGCTGCTACTGGGGCTTTTGACCCCCTTGACCATTTTATCTGTGACCCATACGACGCTGCCGCTGCCACAATTGACCTATGGCAGTCTGTTTGCCGATATTGGCAAGGCGGAGGCGGCTGGCGGGATTGTCGATGCATCGCCGACCGATCTTGATACGGCACTGCCCGGTGACAATACGCTGGTCGTAAAAAAGCCGCTGGCGCAGATGTTTGGGGCGATCAAAAAAGTTGATTTTTTGTTTTTGCTGATCAGTGTGATGCTGGGGGCCGCGATTTTGCCAGCCTCGATCATGCGCATTGGTACGTCAGAGAGCGTGACAGAGGCGCGGCGCTCCATCAGCTGGGGGGTAGTGCTTGCTGCCATTTTGATGTTGAGCCTGCCAGCTATTGCGGTGTTTACAAAATACATCTTGTATCAAACGCTGATTGGTCAGCCGTTTAATGCCATGCCGAACTGGTTATCGGAGTTGAAGGATGCCGGTATGCTGGACATCCTTGATCTCAATAAGGATGGCCTGCTGGCCATCAAGGAGCTTGCTGTCATGCGGGACAGTATTTCCCTGATCCTTCCCATTATCGGTGAACTGCCCTTTGTGCTTGTGGGCTTTTTGGCCGCAGCGGGGATGGCGGCGGCTTTGTCTGCTGCCAGCGCGCACATGGTCACCATGAGCTGCTCCATCAGCGAGGACTTGTTCTATGGGGGTATCTGGACGAAAGTGTCGGTCGCCAAGCGGCTGTTGATCGCCCGGCTTTCCATGATCGTCGTCACTGCTATTGCAAGCTTGCTGGCCATTGGGCAAGATTTTGATATTTTGCACATGGGTCTGTGGGCGCTTTCCATTGCCGCCAGCAGTTTCTTTGCGCCGCTTATCCTGGCGATCTGGTGGAAAGAGGTGTCAAGATTTGGCATTTGGGCCGGTATGGTGGCCGGCTTCGCAATATCGATGGCGATTACAATGGTTCATTGGAGCGGTCTTGCGACCAGTATTTTGGGTATAGAAAGTCTGACCTCGGCGATTGCAGGGGTCCCTGTTTCCTTTGCCGTGATCATCGGCATTACCTATCTTTACCCAGAAACCGCTGACGAAATAAAAAATCTTGCCGACGAAATCAGAATTCCCGATGGGGAAACCATTCATGATTATAAGGAGCGACTGGTGAAAGGGCGGGGGCATTAGTTAGTGTCTTTGTTTGCAATGATTGTGGCTCTGCCTGACCCGGGAGCGGTTTTTTAAACTGGGTAACGACCGGGCATTTTGCGGGATGTGTTTTATTGCGCTTGGTTGGGTACCATTTCTAGGGGAGTGCCGCACTGTGCGATTGTGCTATGTAGGAGCCTCCACCATGGTCATTTTTTTGAATAACGGTCCTGAATAACAGGGCGTATAATATGTCATGAATTGTCACATTAGAGTTTTCGATGGTTATTGACGGGTCATTGATAGTTGAACATCCGCCGTGTTTGTTGTAACTTTCGGGGATATTCTTATTTCGATTTGATTGTGAGGGCGCATGGTATTGTTGAAGAGCAAAGAGATCACCTTCCGGCATTTGTTAGCAGCGTTGTTTATTTGTTCCGTATTGGTCGCATCTTCGAGCCAGGGGGTTTTTGCGCAAACCGCCTTTCGCCATGTCGATGAAGAGATTTTTTTCGACAAGGTGCGCAAGGCTTTTCATCGCAAAAGTCTCGAGCCGATCGAATTTCAGACCTACAAGCAAATCATCAATTACTGGAATGACCATTCTGATTTGAAAGACAAGCGCTGGCTGGCATATGTAATGGCCACTGCCTATCACGAAACTCGGTTAAAACCAGTGCGCGAGGGTTTTAAAAAATCGGATAAGGCGGCACGCAAACATGTCAAATGGATGTTTGACAAGCGCATTATCTCGCATCCCTACCATCTTGCAGACCGGGAGACCGGTGAGGTCTATTATGGACGTGGCTATGTGCAGCTGACCTGGGCCCAAAATTACAAAAAAATGGGCCGGGCGATTGGTATGGGGGATCAGCTCTATCGCAATCCAGATCTCGTTCTTAATCCAGATATCGCCTCCAGGATATTATTTGTAGGCATGCTGAAGGGTCATTTCCGCTATAGCAAAAAACGACGTCCCAGAGGCAAGCAAAAACTCAGATTGTTCTTTAGCAAGAGCAGCTCCAACTGGTATGGCGCGCGCAACATCATCAATGGTGATTTGCGCAAGAACGGCAAACGAATAGCCGGCTATGGCAAGAAATATAATAACGCTATTCGTTTTATGGCAGCCCCCGCCAAGCCGCCAGTGGTTGAGGAAGAGCCAGAGGTCATCGCCAGCCCGGGGGAGGGGGAGGTCAAGCCCTCATTACCAGATACCGATATTGCCGAGGCGCCAGAAGTCATAAGCATAGATACCCCAGAGACTACTGAAGTAGATCAGCCAGAAACAGGCGACGCGCCCTCTGGGAATGAAATAAATGCCTCTGGTGAACAAGAAGGGCTGGAAGGAATAGCAGATGGGGTCGTCGATGTGAACGTCGACACGGCTGGCGAGGTGGTGCCGGCATTGCCGGAAGAAGGGGAGCTTGCCTCCACGCCCGTCAGTGATGGGACACCGGTCGAGGGGCAGCCCACGGATGTTTTGACCGATCCGGCAATTGAGGGCCCCGCTGAAGGGGATCCCGAGGTTACGCCCATTGGCACTCAAGAGGTTGTAGATACGCAGCCCGTAACCCCGGTGGAGCCGGTGGAGCCAGCAAAACCAGTCGCGCCAATAACTCCGGTGCAGCCCGTAACCCCGGTGGAACCGGTGGAGCCAGCAAAGCCAGTCGAACCAACAAATCCGGTGGAACCGGTAACTCCGGTTGAGCCAGTCGAGCCAGCAAAACCAGTCGACCCAACGCCCCCGAATAAGCCCGAAGAAGTGGTGAAAGATACCAGTTGGTGGGGGACCATTAAATCATATGCCGCCAAGGCCAGACAATATTTTTGGAAATTCTAAAGGCGCGCCAGTAACGTAAATAACGATAGGAGATTGTGTTGTGATCAAGAGAAAATTCGCCTTGTTGGGCTTGGCGGTGATAACTGCCTGCTCACTACTTGCCCCTGAAATTGGTCTGCAACCGGCATTGGCACTGGAGAAGTTCACCAGTGACCTCGACAAGCGCAAGGCTGATGGCGGTACCACCAGATCGCTGGTTGGCGTCAAGGCAGGAGATTTCAAAAGTCTTGCCAACAAGAAGCAGGTGCTTCTTGATATTAAAGTCGTGCTGGATGGTAAAACCAAATATCAGGTGATGACCCGCAGTGAGGATGATCCGCGACGCTATAATGTGGGATGCCGTTTTGGCGCCTGGGGACAGCTTCCCATGGGGTTTGGCATCGAATATTTTGTCAAGACCGGCATTGTTGACGGGGAAGAAGTCAATCTGGTCATCTATCCTGGCTCGCGTAGTGAGAACCCGGACAATGATATTTCTTGTGTGTTCGACAAGCGTTTTCCCAAATCGGCCGTTCTGCACGTGCGGGGGCTCTACAAGGTGACGGCTAATAATTATCCCAAGCGCACCGATGTTCAGTTCCGCCCGATCTCGCGCTCCAGTCTTAGCGCCGAGGATCTGAAAAAACTACAATAGATCAAAGCCGCTTGGGCAGGGCAATGATTGTTGCCCAAGCGTTTTGGAGCCAGAGATACCGCTCATTCATATGACAGGCCGCGCAGCAATCGCTGTGTGGCCTGTTGTGCGAGCGGCGTTGGAGGTCACGGAGAAATGTGCGTGAGCAATTATTGTCCATGTGAATAGATTGAGAGATATAAAGGGCCAAAAAGGCGAGCTTTGCGCGGTTATTCAGTAAACTACTACATGTTTTGCAAGCTCTTGGGGGTGGCAGATCGGTGATTAGCAATCAAATCACCCGCGTCGTTATAGTCACTTATTGGATACTTTGATTTTAACTAAATTAGTTATTTTTATCTGGATTAATCAGTATAAGTGGGTGCTTGATTGATTTTTTTAAGGCTTGAATTCGCAGTTTAGTTGCCTCAATTGGCCAGGTTGTTTGTAACCGTGATGGCCAATTCTATCGGTCTTCCATCATGAGTGAGAGATTTGCGGGTGAATTGGGGAGGTGAATGTGATCTATGGTTTGAAGCTTATGGTTAATATTGGCTGAAACAGGTGTTTTTTGTGTATTGGACCTTTGTCTGGGGCCGTTAAATGCTTGTTCATTCAAATTATGTACATGATTTGAAGTACTTATATTGGCACTTTTTGTCGCACAAACATAAAAACATTTGAATATTCAGATATTCTACTATATACCTTATCTCCATCAGTAACTGTTCCGGCAAAGATGCCTGACGCATCTATCGGACAACAATAGATGGAAAAAAGACAATGAAAAAGATCATGAAAACGGCATTGGTTGCCAGTGCACTCGTTCTTGCAGCTACTTCGGCAAATGCTTGGGGCTTTGGCAATTGGGGCAACAATTCAGGCAACGGTTTTGGTAACATCGCTGCCAACGGTACAGGCAATGCAACTGGTAACTTCAACTTCGGTTTCAACGGCAACGTAGCTGGCAACGCTCGCGGTAATGGCAATGGCGCTTACCAGGGTAATGGCACCAACAATGCAAATGGCAACGGTTTTGGCGCAGGCAACGGTTCTGGCGCTGGTAACGGTTCAGGCAATGCAACTGGTGGATTTAACTTCGGTTTCAACGGTAACGCACAGGCAAAAGGCAACACTGCTTATAACGGCAATGTTCGTACTGCTTACCAGGGTAATGGCAATAATGGTTTTAATGGTTATGGTGCTCCTTACCGCGCTCCAGCAGCTGCTCTTCCAGTCGCTCCAGCCGCCGCACCAACTGCTCAAGCTCCAGTAGCTCAGGCTCCTTATGGCATGCAGGCTCCTTGGGGCATGCAGGCACCTTGGGGCATGCAGGCTGCACCAGCTCCACAGGCTCAGGCTCCTGTTGCTGCAGTAAAACCTGCCGTACCAGCTGCACCTGCTGCTAAAAAAGCTAACTAGTCTTAGCTGTTTTGACGATCATGGATTGCTGCGGGCTTTGTTATAAAACGGGCCCGTAGCAAACAAGAAGTAGCGGAGAGGCCCTTTGCTTCTTTTCCCTCAAGGGAGCGCAGATTGCGGGATCTGCGCTCTTTTTTTGTGCGTGGTCCATGGAAAACGGCAAGGGCGCATGTTGGTCACGCTGATCGCGGGCGCTAACGGGCGCTGGAGAGAGGCGCGACAGCATGAGGAGGGGGGCTTGCATGGTGTCACCAGCAATCCAATACCGGCCAATCGGCTAAGGTGTTGGCACCTGTTGGAAGGGCAAATCCATGAAAGAACGGCTTGGAAGGCCCCAAAGCATCGTTTTGCATGGATCAGATTACGTGTTTGTCTCTTAGCTGTTCGAGCACACTGGCAGTCATTCGGTCACAACGCGCCCCGTCGAAGGGAAAGACGGTCAAAGAGGCCTTGGTCAGTTGGGAATTGAGAGCGCTTTGCAATTTGCTGCGCGCCCGGTGCAGCCGCGTTTTTACAGTCGCGGGGGGGATTTGCAAAATTTGAGATGTCTCTTCAATCGACAGCTCTTCCACCACGCGCAGCACGAAGACTTCACGAAAGCCTTGGGGTAACAGGTCTATTTCTCGCTCCAGTAGGTCTCTGATTTGTGACATGGCAGCCTGTTTTTCTGGTGAAAGGGACTGTGAACTGGAGATTTGCGGGGCTTGCTCATTTACAAGGGGAGCTGTGTTGAGAAGATCATCCACCAGTTTTTGCGTTCGTTTTGATTTTCTGGTTCGGTCAATCGCCAGATTGGTGGTGATGCGAGCAAGCCATGCGCCTAGCTGATCGCTTCCATGAAAGCCCTCAAGATTGGTAAATGCCTTGATATAGGTTTCTTGAACAACGTCTTCAGCTTCCATATCCTCACGCACAATAGCGCGGGCAATTCGGAATAATCTCTGGTTATATTGTCTGATGAGCCTCTCAAAAGCGCGATGGTCGCCAGCTTTTAGACGCGCGATTAACTCAGATTTCGCGTCAACCACCCCCAGATTATCAGTTTGCTCGGTCATATGGTTCCCTTTTGCCAAGGTATTTAAAGGCTGCAATGCTATTATAGTCTATAAACGCTGGAACTGGCCGTATGGTTCCCGATTATCTTGAAGACTTATCGCTGATCTGGCCCGCACCATGGCGGTAAACAAGTTCGGCTCCATAATATCCTCCAATTGCCAGGCAGCCAAAGCCGATAGCGCCAAGTGCAAAGCCCCATAGATTAGGGGTTGGCGAGATGGCTCCTCGATCGATATGAAACACCAGAGCCAGCAAGTAGAAAATCCACGCCACGATCATAAAGGACATATGGCGCTGGCCTGTTGGTCGGGCTTTTATGGGTAATGTTGCCAGATCGACCAGGCCAGGCAGCATGGCAATGGTCGCGATACCGCTTCCCAATCCCATCAGCAAAGTGCTGGCGCGCCACGCCTCTTGATAGCCAAGCAGCGCCACCCCGTCAAAAATAGATGCCAACGACCATAAGGCGATGGGAAAGTGCACCAGCATCGTATGGACGGGGTGGCCGAAGATTTTCATGTTCAACAGTCCTTGTCTGGAATTAGAGGATGTTGAACACAGTGCCCGCCAGCATCAAAAAACCGGCAATCGCGAGACCGGCATGAGCAAGCACGATGCCGCTTGGTGCGAGCTTGTTTTGCAAGTGAAGAAAGGCCAGGTAAAAACCACCAAGCGCGGCTACAAGCAGCGTGACCAGGCCGATTAATATGAGGCCACCAGTGCCATTGAAAACGGCCAACAAGACGAGAACCAGACCGGTGGCGCCAAGGGCGGCATGGACCACAGATAGGACCCAGGGGGCCAGGGAACCGCGCAATATACTGGCAAACATTATAAGGCCAATTATCGCGGCTGCGGCAAAGCTTATTACGGCGTAGGTCAACATTTTTTCATTCTCCCGGTATGGAGGCGATAGCAGAGGGCTGATAGCGCCGCGTTCATCATGGTGTTGTTGGTAAGGCTCTTGGTTGCCTCATATGGTGTCAACGAACGACACGAGAAAAAGGTTCCGCGACCCCGGCAACTAAAAGGGGGGATAAGTCAATTGACCCAAATACTGGATAAGAAAAATTCAGAATTCGAAATTGAAAATATAATGATTATTATAAATCAGACCCATCCCGGCGCCAGCTGGGATCTATACGCCGAGTTCGCGCATACTTCGCAAGACAGTCATTCAACTTTAGATGGTTACAGCGTATGGATCCGCTCCTTCGAGGGGATGGCACGGCAATTTCTTTGTAAGACGAAGATATGGACTGCCGTTGATCCGTAACCGGGGCGAATTGAGAATTGAGCATATGACAGGGCAGCATTGCGCGCCCGCTCTCATTAAGGCAGGGGCGGGCAGCAAGGGAATATCTATAAAGAGCAGGGATTAGTTGCGGGCAAAATTGCCAGAAATGGCACCAATCGCTTCGTCGATGAGGCCGTCAGCCTTGTCACCGGTAACACTGGTGCGCATGATGTGCTCGGCGGCTTGCACGGACATTTCGGCTGCTAGTGTCTGCACCTCGTTTATGGCCTGCATTTCGGCACGAGCGATTTTTTCTTCGGCCTGCTGGGTACGGCGTTCCAGTTGTTCGGTGAGCTTTTGCTCTGTCTCAAGAGCCAGAGACTCAGCTTCTTTTTTTGCCTGGGTGATGATTTCTTGAGCTTCTTTTTGCGCATCACGCTGCTTGCGCTGATAATCGGCAAGCACGCTTTGGGCGTCTTCACGCAGCTTTTTAGCTTCGTCAAGTTCCGCTCTGATCTCGTCGGCGCGATCATCCAGTGCCCCGGTGATTTTGGCAGGCACTTTGTAATAGACCAGCAGGGCGACGAAGCCGAAAAAAGAAACGGCGACCCAAAGGGAGGGATCGGCAAGGCCTGTAAACATGATTGTTCTCCGTTGCGTGCGTGGATCAGCCAGTGGCAATCGATTTGAGGGCTTTTGCGAGATCTTTGTCCGAGGTTTTATTGCCGATCAAATGCTCGACAATATCCTTGGTGGTGGTGGTGGCGATCACATTTATGTCCTTGAGCGCCGCCTTTTTGGCTGACTTGATGCGCTTTTCGGCGTCGATCAGTTTGGCACTGATCTGACCGTCAACATCGGCTCTTTTGGCATCGGTTTTCTTGTTGAGTTCATCGCGTGTATCTTGCGCAATGGCGTGGGCCTTGGCTTTGGCGTCTGCCAGATCCGATTTGTAAGCGGCCTCTGCGGCTTCAGATTTTTGCTTGAATTTGTGGGCGGCATCAAGGTCAGAGGCAATATGATCGCGTCTTTTTTCTATGACATCGGCAATGCGGGGCAAGGCGATGCGGGCCATGATCCAGTAAAGCGCTCCAAAGGTCAGCGCCAACCAGACAAGCTGCGGTGCAAAGTCATCCACATTGAGCTGGGGCAGGCCACCTTTTTGTTCAGTGGCTTGCGTCGTGGCTTGCGTGGCCTGGGGCATCTGGGCTCCGGGTTTGCTCACATTTACCTGTTGAGGCATGGTCTTTGACTTCACTTTATTTATGGAAGGATCAATGGCAATTCATCTCGCAATTCTGGCAACTCGACAAAATGTCAAAGCTGCCAGCAAGGGAGTGAATGATAACTGGTCAGGATCTAGCTGAACAGGATGAGGAACGCCATGCCAAGGCCAAACAGGCCGGTGGCTTCAGCAAGCGCAAAGCCGAGCAGCAGGTTGGTGAACTGCCCCTGGGCGGCTGACGGGTTGCGAAGAGCGCCCGAAAGATAGCTGCCAAAAATCTGGCCGATACCGATACCGGCTCCAACCAGTGCGATTGATGCGAGGCCTGCGCCAATAAATTTTGCTGCTTCTGCTTCCATTTTATTTTCTCCTGTTAGAGTCTAGAGCCATTTTAACAAGGCTGGTGTTGGTTTGTGTTTATCAGTTTCTAGTGATCATGCATATTAAGAGCATCGTTGAGATAAATACTGGTGAGTACGGCAAACACGAAAGCTTGCAAAAAGGCAACCAAAATCTCCAGTCCGGTGAACGGTATCATGAGCAATAGCGGCCCGATACCCGCGACGCCAAGCGCTCCCGTAAAGCCCCCAAGCACCTTCAACAGGGTATGGCCCACCATCATATTGGCGAAAAGTCGCACAGACAGGCTGATAGGGCGGGTCAGATAGGAGATGACTTCGATCGGGATAATAATGAGCAGCATATACCATGGCACACCAGAGGGCGCGAACAGTTTCAAATAGCCAATGCCATGTTTCCAAAAGCCAATCAGTGTGACGCCGACAAACACCAGCGCCGCCAGAGCAAAGGTGACAATGATATGGCTGGTCGGTGTAAAGGAGTAATGTCCCAGCGGCAACATGCCAAGCATATTAATGACGAGCACAAAGATGAACAAGGTGAAGATAAAGGGAAAATATTTTTCGCCTTGGGGACCTGTTGAATCGCGTACCATATTGCGCACGAATTCATATAGCAGCTCAGAAATGGATTGCAGGCGCCCCGGCACCATTTGATGACCGCGCATGGTGAGGATCAAAAAGGCACTGGTGACCACCACGGCCAGAACCATGAATAAAGACGAGTTGGTGAAAGAAACATCGACGCCGCCAATTTCCCACGGGATATAGCGCTGGATTTCAAACTGTTGCATGGGATTGGGCATAAACGCCCCGTCATCGCCCTGTGCAGTTGCCACTGTTCCACTCCCCGGATTTCATGTTCTTGTTACCAGACGGCTCGCGTTTCAAGCGATCCCGTCAGGTATGCGATTTCGTCGTGTCGTCATCACCGTCAGTCAGATCCTGGCCCAGATCAAGTTTGCCCTGTTTGACAAGCTCCATCTGTTCTTCCTGAATTTGCCGGGCCGTGCGAAAGACATTTAGAAATCCAGCAGCGGTACCGAGCAGAAAAAACAGGATAAAGCCGAACGGCGCGGTGTCAAACCAGCGATCCAGCCAGAACCCAATAAGCCCACCAACGGCGACCCCTGCGACCAGATCAGTACCAAGTCTAAGCGCTCGTCCAATTGATTGCCTTTTGGTACCCACGGCAGCACCGTTTTGCAAGGCTTTTTCGCGTTGGGGCGACATCTTGTTCAGGCGGGCGCCGACATCATCCAGCCGGCGCTTCATTTCCAGGTCTTTTGGTGTGCTGTGCTTGATGGTGAAAGGCTCCTTATTATGGCGCCAGAGAATAGAAGTAGCGGGAGGGGAAGTCAATTGGGTGAGGGGGGAGAATCGGCGTCCGCAACCACTGTGTTGCGCAAAGGGCAGGGGGCGCGGTCATTTGTTGTCAGCTCGTGTGGATAACGCTTGCCAGGCAATTGTTTGATTGGCGGGGCGCATTATTCGATCGCCAGGCGGCGCATGCGGAGCCACAGGGTTGAACGGTTTATGCCCAGCAGTTCCGCCGCAACGGTCCGGTTGCCGCGCGCTTTTCTCAAGGCTTCGCTGATTTCACGACCCTGTTTTTCGGTTTCGCGCCGGAATCGGTTGATTTTGTTGCCGATCGTATCGCTTTGAACGCAGTAGTTGCGAATATCGAGAGGCAGGCTTTCGGGGTGGACGATGCCGTTATTGGCGCAAATGACGGCATGCTCCACGGCATTTTCCAGCTCTCGCACATTGCCGGGCCAGGGATAATCCATCAGCATGCGCATGGCCTCGGTATTACATTCAATACCGGCTGGATAGCCACGCGCGGCGATATTGTCGCAAAAATGCCGAAGCAGTATGGGGATGTCGCCGGGGCGCTCGCGGATGGCTGGTATATAAAGGGGGATGACCGCAAGGCGGTAATAGAGGTCAGCCCGGAACTGCCCCTGATCGACCATTGTGCGCAGATTTTGATTGGAGGAGCTGATGATCCGGACATCGACCTTGATTGATTTGTCGGCACCAACCGGCTCAAATTCCTTGTCCTGAATGGCGCGCAGCAGTTTGGCCTGCAAATGCAGGGGGATTTCGCCCAGCTCATCAAGGAACAAGGTTCCGCCATCGGCTGCCAGAAAACGTCCTTTGCGATTTTGGATGGCTCCGGTGAAAGCGCCTTTGACATGACCAAATAATTCGGATTCCAGCAAGGTCTCGGGGATGGCGGCGCAATTGACCTCGATCAGCGGTTTGGCCGAGCGATCACTTAACCGATGGATCAGTCGGGCAATGTGGGTTTTGCCGGTGCCGCTTTCTCCTTGCAATAAGATGGCGGCCTGTTTGGGGGCGACCATATCGATACGTTGCAAGATTTCGATCATTTGCGGATCATTGGTGATGAGATCATTTGAGGCGCGGTCGAGAAAGGCCGCCAGCTTGCGCTCGCGGGAGATGTCTCGAAATATGAACAGGCGCAACTGCCCCTGCGACTGACGGGTCAGGCAGCACTGGATTTCCAGATGCCGGGTGCCAGAGCGGGTCTTTATACTGCGATTGAATTTCTTCAGGCCGGACCGGGGGCCGCGTGATGTCGAAAGGCGCTCATCATAGAACGCCTCTTGCATGATGTTGGTGAGGTCAAGGCAGGTGATGTTGCGGATATTCTTCATTTGGGCGGGGCATGGTTTTTTGTCAGCGCTCAAAAAGGTTTCGGCGGAGGGGTTAAGAAACAGAATTGAGCCGGATCGGTCAGTAATCAATATGCCATCGTCCATATGCGAGACGATCGCCTCAAGTAATGGCAGAATACTACTCAGGTCCTGCATATTCAAAAAACTCCTCGGGTTGCAGTTTTGGTACGTGAGGGGCGGGTGTGGCAAATCAACGCACATTTGTTGCAAAACATAATTGCAACGATTGCAACAATACGCAACACAAAAATTATTATGAAAATTCAATAAAACCAGTAAATACAGCTATTTGAATGTTTGTTAGTCCGTTTATTCTGTTGCAGGGGATCAAGTGTTGCTGTATGAAAAATGTAAGTAAAACAAGCGCTTTTCGTCCGGCATGATAATTGCACACCTCTCAAGTGTCTCATATTAGTGGGTAAATAGCGACTTCGTCTGTTGGGGCTTAGTGCAATATTTACCAAACGGGCAGTGAGCTGTGCTTATTAATAACCTTTTATGACAGTGTATGTTTTGATGCCAGCGATCAAAAGGGGTGGCGCACGTTCTGGTTACATGTGCCAGACAGGTTCGTCGTTGATCCAAATAAATGCGGAAGTGAAGAATGATGATGGTGATATCTGAATTTACGAAAAAAGTTTCAAGCGTGTTGGCTCTTTTGGCCCTCGCAGGGATCACAAGCCTGGCCAACACACAAGCAATGGCAGTGGAGAGCGTGACGACGGCTCCTGTCATTCCCAAGCGGGTTGGTGATGAAACTCGTGTATCGGGCACTGTAATTCCGTTCAAGGAAGTTACATTATCGGCTCAATTGCCGGGCGAGGTTAAATATCTTGCCGGTAAGGAAGGGGACAGCTTCAAGACCGGAACGGTTATTGTGGCGATTGATGATGAGAGCATCCGTGCCAGGCGCCGTGCTGCGGTGGCCAGTTATATGGCGGCACAATCGGCCGTTAATAATGCGTGGATCCAATATCGACGCGAGCTGTATTCACCCAAAACCGGTAAATCATCCGGGATGGGCATGCCCATGGCGATGGATGACTTCATGGGCGGCTTTTTTGGACAAAAAGCTGGGACCCATAATCCGTGGGTCGATCGTTATGCCAATCTGCAAGGGCAGGAACAGGGTATTCGTGGGGCGCAAAGTCGCTTGCAGGCAGCGCGGGCCCAGATAGACCAGCTTGACGCCAAGCTGCGTGATGCCCAGCTAAAAGTACCTTTTGATGGCAAAATACTTTCCAAACTGGTTGAGATTGGCGATACGGTTCTGCCCGGGCAGCCCTTGATCAAATTTGCCTTTACCAAATATTTGCGTATTCAGGCCGATATTCCAGTGAGGCTTACCTCCTCTTTGAAGGTGGGCATGGTCGTTGACGCCCATATTGATGTGGCGGGTGGTCAAAGGGTTCCAGCGCGCGTCGCGCAGATTTTTCCCATGGCTAATCCCAAAAGTCATACGGTGACGGTCAAATTCGACCTCCCGCAAACCATTCCTAATGCACAGGGCAAGCAGGTTCCCTTTCCGGGCGGGCCTGGCATGTATGCCGAAGTTTCCGTGCTGGATATCAGCAAGAAAGCCAATTGGGTGTCGACGGTGCCGATCTCTGCGATCGTGACCAGGGGCAGCCTGAAGGCCGTGATCGTTCGCCAGAAAGATGGCAAATCATCGTTGCGAATGGTGCGCCTTGGAGATCTGGTTGAGGGTGGCCGTGTGGCTGTCATTTCCGGCCTCAAGGGAGATGAGGAGGTCATTACAGGACCTCCAGGAAAATTAAGCACGATGCAATCTGGTGTCGCAACGAGCGTCAAATAGCTAATTTTGCAGATGTGTGCTGACGATTTTATTTGCCTCAAGGCAGGCAAGTGGAAAATATAACAAGTGGGTCAATAGAGATGTCCTTTCGAGGCACATCAGGGGGCGGTCCGCAGTAATAATAATGCCCTCGCATTGGTAGAGTTTGAGGCGTATGGGATTCTCACAGCGTGCTTTGGTAGCATCTGATGGGGCCCAGGAAAATATAAGAGCGTAGTATGGCTGATCGGGAGTTTGACAATTCGGGTGCTAAAGAAGAGCTCGAACTTGGAATGGCAGGCAACATAGCGAGTTCATTTATTCACTCGCCACTGACGCCACTTATATTGGCTGCCTGTCTGGCCCTTGGTATTTTGGGTATCATGATTACGCCCAGACAAGAAGATCCGCAGATCTCTGTCCCCATGGTGGATATCTTCTTCAAATTTCCAGGTGCTTCTGCCGAGCAGGTGGCGTCTCTTGCCACCGACCCGCTCGAACGCATGATGAGCGAAATTCCCAACGTCAAGCATGTTTATTCAGCCTCCCAGCGCGGCCAGGGCATGGTAACGGTGTAATTCGTTGTCGGGGAGGAGATGGGACCATCCCTCGTCAAGCTCTATGACAAGCTGGAATCCAACAAAGATAAAATTCCCCCTGGTGTCACGCCGGCCCTCGTCAAGCCCAAAGGTGTTGATGATGTGCCAACGGTGACGCTCACCCTGTGGTCAGATATTGTCGATGATTCGGCTCTGCGCCTCATTGGCCTGGAGGTCATGCAGCGCCTCAAAGAGGTGCGCAATACCTCGCAAAACTTCCTGGTTGGCGGGCGTAGTGAGCAGGTACGGATCGAGGTGGAGCCTCAGCTGTTACGAGGTTACGGCATTGGTATTGGTCAGGTGGCGCAGGTCATTCGGGCGGCAAATCAGAAAAAAGACGTGGGAAGTGTCGAGGCAGGCGGGACAAGTTTTACCGTCTACACCGGATCATTCTTGCGTGGGAAAGAAGATATCGACCGCCTGCTGGTTGGCGTTTCCAGAGGGGCACCCGTTTATATACGTGATATTGCCAAGGTTACAGAGGGTCCTGGCGAAGCGACAAGTATCGTGCAGTATTATTCTGGCCCCGGCGCTCATTTTGAACCAGATTGCGGCATTTTATGCTCAATCAAGCGTTCGGTCACTGGCTATGAAGCTCCGGTCAAGCCAAAACTGACCTATGGCGCCAGTGCTGTCACTATCGCCATTGCCAAGAAGAGCGGCACAAATGGCGTGAAGGTGTCCAGTGATATTCTGGATAAAATCGAATTTCTCAAGGGACGTATCATCCCCGACAATGTTCATGTCGAGGTAACGCGTGATTATGGCAAGTCTGCCAATGATAAAGTCAACCAGCTGCTGGGAGACATGGCGCTGGCGACCTTGATGGTGACGTTTTTGATTTATGTGTTTCTTGGAGTAAGGCCGACATTTGTGGTCGCCACGGTTATTCCTGTGATCATCCTGATTACTGTTTTTGCCGCCTGGATGCTGGAATTTACGATTGACCGCGTGTCTTTGTTCGCGCTGATTTTTTGTATCGGTATTCTCGTGGATGATGCGACGGTGGTGGTGGAGAATATTTATCGACGCTGGCTGTTGAAGGGGAGTGTCGATACGGCGACCACCATCGACGCTGTGCGCGAAGTGGGCAATCCCACGGTACTTGCGACTTTGGCGATTATCGCGGCTTTGCTGCCCATGGGCATGGTGTCGGGCATGATGGGTCCCTATATGGCGCCGATCCCGGTTCTTGGTTCCGTGGCCATGATTTTTTCTGTGTATGCCGCGTTCATTTTTACGCCTTGGCTGGCTATTCGCGTGCGGCCAAGTCTTCGTCAGCTGAATGCCATGCAGGACAAAGAGCATAAAACCGCCCGGATATTTGATGGATTTTTCCGCAAAGTCCTGGAGCCGATGATCGATAATCCCAAGCGGGCGACAATGTTCCGGATGGGGGTCTGGGGCGTTTTCATGCTGGCTTGTTCGATGTTCTATTTTCAGGGCGTCGCTGTCAAAATGTTGCCGCTTGATAATAAGTCCGAGTTCAACATTGTTGTTAATATGCCCGAGGGTACCGCGCTGCCGGTCACCGCCAATGTGGTGCAGCGCCTGACCGATGCGCTTTTGCGCAAGGAAGGGGCGAATGGCAAGCCAGCCTTGCATGAGGTGACGGCAGTTCAAAGTTATGCGGGAACCGCTTCGCCGTTCAATTTCAATGGTCTTGTCCGTCATTACTATTTGCGCAAACATCCCTGGGAAGCCGATCTGCAGATCCAGTTGCTCGACAAAGCAGACCGTGAGCGTTCCAGCCATCAAATAGCGGAAGCGGCGCGGGCGCTCTTGACCCCTATTGCCAAGACGCTGGGGGCCAAGATACAGGTCGTTGAAATGCCCCCTGGGCCACCGGTTCTGCAAAGCATGGTCGCCGAGGTCTATGGCCCCGATGATGCGACCCGCAAGGAAGTCGTCAAGAAAATTACCGAAGCTTTTGAGGCGGCACCTGGTGTGGTCGATGTGGATAATTATGTGCCAGCGCCGCATAATGCATGGGTGTTCGTGATTGATCGCCAGAAGGCCGATCACAATGGGGTGTCGATGGCCGACATTACCAGCCAGCTTGCCATGGTGATGGGTGATTTTAAACTGGGAGATGTGAAGCGCGGACGTGAGCTGGAGCCACGATTTATTATCTTGCAGGCGCCGCTGGCGGTTCGCTCGCAGGTCTCAAGGCTTGGCGAGCTGCCGATCCAGACCAAAACGGGCAAGATGATCCCTCTGTCGGCGCTTGGTAAATTTGTCGAGCAGCCGCTGGACCGGGTGATCTACCACAAGGACCTTCGCGATGTTGAATATGTCACTGGCGAAACCTCGGGGGTGATTACGGGACTGGCCGCGCCGATTTATGGCATGCTGGAAGTACAGAAATATCTCTACGATTATATTCCACCGGGCAATAAAGAGGGCATGTGGCCGCACTATTTTGGTGCTCCCGCCAACAGTTTTGTCTCCTCGTATGAGTGGACTGGCGAATGGACCGTTACCTTTGAAACCTTCCGCGATATGGGCGGTGCCTTTATGCTGGCGCTGATCCTGATCTATATGCTGATGGTTTATGAGTTCGGTAATTTCAGATTGCCCGGCATTATCATGGCACCAATTCCCCTGACCTTGATTGGTATTATTCCCGGGCATTGGTTGCTTGGGGCCGAGTTTACGGCGACCTCGATGATTGGCTGGATTGCCCTTGATGGTATTATCGTGCGCAACTCGATTTTGCTCGTTGATTTTTCCAAGAACGAAGTCGAGCGCGGTGTTTCGTTGCGAGAAGCCGTCATCAAGGCGGTGGTGACCAGAACGCGGCCTATCTTGATCACGCAGCTGACCATGATTGCTGGTGCTTTTAGCATTATTGGCGATCCGATCTTTCAGGGTATGGCGATCTCGTTGATGTTTGGGGCGATCGTATCGACGGTTTTGACCCTGTTTATCATTCCTTTGGCGTGCGTTAAAGCGCCTGGTGCCTATGAGTTGCCGGTTTGTGAAACGGATGAAGAGGTTGCCAATGCGGTCCTGGCCAAGGAAGCGGCGGTGGCTGAGGGTGCTTCTGGCGCGGCGGCTGTCAAGAGTGCTCGTTTGGATGAGATCAGGGCCTCGCTGCTTGATGACCGGACTGGCGGCAATGCCGGAGCTTCGGCCAATACTGCTGGCAAAGCTGAAAAATCAGGCAAGCCTGGCGCTGCAAGTGCGATTGTCGGTGGGGTGCTTGGGGCCATCGCTGGCCTGATGCAGAGCCCGCTTTCAAATATTAAAGCACTGCCCTATTTCATCTGGCTGTCATGGGGGCAACTGGCCAAGCTTGTGCGTGCCAAGCTGACCGGTGATCGCCTGCAAGGCGACGCGTCGGGGGAGGGCTCTTCCAGGGAGACCGTCAGCGACGGTGCGCGGGTGATCGCGTCAGAAGAGGGGCGTCCTGGCAAGCTTGTCAAAAGTGCTCTGGAAAGTGACGTTGAGGAGAGCGAGGCCGGTTCCGCTGATAAGGGTGAAAAGTCTAAACAAGCCAAAGCCAAAGCAAAGCAGGCCAAGAAGGTCAAGAAGGTCAAGAAGGCGAAAAAAGCAGAAAAAGCACTAAAAGCTGAGGCCAAAAAAGTGGCGAAGGCACAGCAGAAAAAAGAGGCCAAGGCACAGCGAAAGGCCAATGAAGAGCGTGCCAGTAAGCGTCTTGAACAAGAAAAAAAGGCTGATGCAATAAAAAGCAAGCAGTCCAAGCCTTTAAAACCGCCGCAAGAAAAAATAAGTACAGATAAGGTTCTGGAAGAAGAGCGTCCAGCTGACGTGACCGCTGATGACTTGAAAGAGATCAATGGCATTGGGCCAAAGCTAGAAAAAATTCTGAATGAACTAGGCGTTACGACATTTTCTCAACTGTCCAAGCTTGATGTCAATGAGATCATTGAGGCGGAGGACGGGATGATCGATCTGGCTGGCCGGATCGAGCGAGAAGACTGGGTTGGGCAGGCTCGCAAGTTGATGAGGAAGGGGCCTAAAAAAGCCAAATGACCTCAAATATTATATTCGTTTGTGAGGACTAATACTTAGGGACCGTCTGGTGTGACAATTTGCATTTACATTGCGATATGTGAATATTGAAAATCGTGATATTTATCAGTACTATACTGTTAATCATAATTGATCACTTTGAAATGGCATGTAGTTCATGTTGTTAGTTTTGAAATTATTAGTGAGTAAGTAGTTCTGTACCATTGGTTCTGCTTAAAAAGGGAGTATGAAATGAAAAATCGTGTATTCGGCACAAAATTATTGTCTTCGGTCTCGGTGTCAGCACTTTTTTTGGTGATCGGCGCTGCGCAGGCCGCAGAACAAAAACCGGTCGCTCCAGGGCAGCCCGTCGCCAATCAGGCCGCTGGACCAACTGCTGGCAATCTTGGCAATACAGGTATCCGCAATTACCAGGGTAATTATCAAGGTGCCGGGCAAGGATTTGGCCGGGGCAACACGCAGGGTAATGCGCAAGGCAATACACAGGGCAATGCTCGCGGTAATTTCACCTTTGGCGGTAATATGAGCGGCAATGCTGCCGGGCAAGGTGCCGGACAGGGAACAGGT
>JAJRRW010000033.1 GCA_024279115.1 Alphaproteobacteria bacterium | reverse complement strand
TCAGAAACAGCTGAACAGTTTTGCTTCGGTTTCAAGTTAAGAAATGCAGGATATATCTGGATATTTTCAAATTTCTTGACGCCGAAAACGGAGCAAAAATGTCAGCTGGAATGATTGCGGGTGAACGCAAATTGCTCTAGAGACAAGGCAGGGGCGGGGTTTACTGGCAACACCATCTGGATGCTCACCGCGTTCAAGGTGGGCAATTAATAATTCTCGGCCTTGCGGCGTCAAACGGGAATTCTTGTGCAGGTGTATTCGGTCTTCGTCCAAAAGGCGTTTTTCGCAAACCCAGCTTTTTAGATCAGGATCGAACCAACAACCTCGTGAGAACTCACAACGAGAAAGCCATCCATCGCAGATGACCCTGGGTCGCCCGTCGCCGACCACTGGTCATCCTTGAAAAACTGCGGCCACAATGTTCATTCGGGGCATTGTTCCCCCCCCCGCATATTTATCGAGGATCCAGTTTTAGAAACCTGTCATGGTGACGCTCAAAAATTTGCATAAGCACGACGCGCTGCGAGAAGGGTGTCGTGCAAGGCAGAGGCGAATATACTTGGTTTATTTGGTGGCGCTGCAAGGGGCTGGCCCTTTGCCGCTGGCCGCGCAGGCCTTTTATCCAAAAGGACAGGTCTTTCATCGACCTATCCGTTGATTAAGATCGCCCCCGCAAGGCTAGCCTAGACATCCAGATTAGCCACATTGAGCGCGTTTTCTTGAATAAATTCGCGGCGCGGCTCGACAATATCGCCCATTAGTTTGGAGAAGATATCGTCGGCATCGTCCGCTTCGCCAATATGCACTTGCAACAAGGAGCGGGTGGTGGCATCCAGAGTGGTTTCCCACAGCTGATCGGCATTCATTTCGCCCAGCCCTTTATAGCGCTGCATGGAGATACCCTTGGAGCCAGCCTCCAGCACCGCTTCGAGCAGATTGGTGGGAGAATAAATATTTGTGTCCTTGTCGCGGCGCGAAAGTTTGGCCGGTTGGCCATAGGTTTCACGCAACTGCTCGGAATATTTATGCAGCTGGCGCGCTTCGCGGCTCTCGACGAGGCCACCATCCAGCGTGTGCACTTCCTTGACGCCGCGCACCATGCGCGAGAATACGTAGCCATCGTCCGGGCTGACTTCACCGGCCCAGCCTTTTTCGGTTTCATCGGAGATGAGGTCGAGTTGTTTTGAGATATTGGCGGCGATAGTGATGCGCTGCTCTCCCGTCAGGCCTTGAGCAAAGGCTCCGCCAATGGCCGCCTGTTCGACGATGAAGCGGGTATAGCGAGTGTGCAGGTGGCCAAGCAAAGCACGAATTTCGCGCGCTTCGTTAATGGTGTTGCGCAGATCTTCGCCCGATCTTTTTTCGCCACTGCCAAGCTCAAGCACCGCATCTTCAATGCCGCCGGAGATCATATATTCTTCAAATGCCTGCTCATCTTTCAAATATTGCTCTGACTTGCCGCGCTTGACTTTATACAAGGGAGGCTGGGCGATATAGAGATGCCCCGCTTCGATCAGCTCGGGCATTTGCCGGTAAAAGAAGGTCAGCAAAAGCGTGCGGATATGGGAGCCATCGACATCGGCATCGGTCATGATGATGATTTTGTGATAGCGCAGTTTTTCAAGATTGAAGCCCGACCCATCTTCGGCCCGGCCAATGCCGGTGCCAAGCGCCGTGATCAGCGTGCCGATTTCCTGACTTGACAGCATGCGGTCAAATTTGGCGCGTTCCACATTGAGAATTTTACCACGCAAAGGCACAACGGCTTGCGTGTTACGGGTGCGGCCCTGCTTGGCAGAACCACCCGCACTGTCCCCTTCCACTATGAACAGCTCGGATTTGGCGGGGTCGCGCTCGGAGCAATCCGCCAGCTTGCCGGGCAGGGAGGCGATATCAAGCGCTCCTTTGCGCCTGGTCAGATCGCGGGCTTTTTTGGCAGCCTCGCGCGCCGACGCGGCTTCGACGACTTTGGTGACGACAATTTTAGCTTCCGCTGGATGTTCTTCGAACCATTGTCCCAGCGCTTCGTTCATGGCGCTTTCGACGATAGGGCGCACCTCGGAACTCACCAGCTTGTCTTTGGTCTGACTGGAGAATTTGGGGTCAGGCACTTTCACCGACAAGATACAGGTCAGGCCTTCACGGGCGTCATCACCGGTCAGCGTGACCTTTTCGCGCTTGGTAATACCACTGGCATTGGCATAGCCATTGACGGTGCGGGTCATGGCGCCCCGAAAACCGGCCAGATGGGTGCCGCCATCTCGTTGCGGAATATTATTGGTGAAGCACAAGACGCGTTCTTGATAGCTGTCATTCCACCACAGGGCCGCTTCGACGACGACGCCTTCTTTTTCGTTGGTCACATAGATGGGATCATCCAGCAAGGCAGTGCGCGAGCGATCGTGATAGCGCACAAATTCGACCAACCCGCCTTCATATTCGAGCACAACCTCGATGTGGTCGGCGGGGCGTTCATCGACCAGCACAATGCGCACACCAGAGTTCAAAAAGGCCAGCTCGCGCAATCGGTGCTCCAGGGTTTTGTAATCAAACTCAACCATCGTAAAGGTTTCTTCGGACGGCCAGAACCGTACCATGGTGCCTTTTTTGCCATCGGCGGGGCCAACTACTTTCAGCGGTGCAACGGCAACACCGTGCTCGAACGTGATGAGATGTTCCTGGTCATCGCGCCAGACGACCAAATCGAGTTTCACCGACAAGGCGTTGACAACGGAGACCCCCACGCCATGCAGACCGCCCGATACTTTGTAAGAATTGCTGTCGAATTTACCGCCCGCATGTAGCTGGGTCATGATGACTTCGGCAGCTGAAATACCCTCTTCGGTGTGGATGGCAACCGGGATGCCGCGTCCATTGTCGGAGACGCCAACAGAGCCATCGGCATAGAGCACAACCCGCACCTCGTCGCAATGACCTGCCAGCGCTTCATCAATGGCGTTATCGACGACTTCATAGACCATGTGATGCAGACCAGAGCCATCATCGGTATCACCGATATACATACCCGGGCGCTTGCGCACCGCATCGAGACCTTTGAGGACTTTAATGCTGTCAGCTCCATAATCGGCTTCTTCTTCGCCGCCAGCTGGATTTTGCGTCTCATTGCTCATGGTTGTATCTTTGGTTGTGTTAGTTGGTTTGTGAATGAATATTGTGCTAGCTGGCAGCGATGCCAAAGCCAGCGGTAATCATGACGCCTCCCGCGCCCTTATTGAGTTTTCTCATTGCTTTTGCGTTCTTGAAAAACTGCCTGACCCTGGCGGCAACAGCCGAATAGCTGCCGATCACCACTGTTACGACCAGCGCATTGATCACCATGATCGGTATCAACTGGCTTGCTGAGACTGTGCGCAGGTCCAAAATGGCGGGTAGAATGGCGAGATAAAACAAGATTGCTTTGGGATTGCTGAGCGTAATCATCAGGCCCGTGAAAAAACAGGACAACCTGTTTTGCAGATATTGCTTGTTTGCAGTGGCGATTTCACCGCCAGAGCGCCAAAGCCGAATGCCCAGATAGACAAGATAAGCGCCGCCAGCGAGTTTGACGATCAAGAAGGCCTCTCCCATTTGCTCCGCGATCCATAACAGGCCATAGATACTGGCAAAAAAATAGATCAAATTACCAACCACATTGCCCAGTATATGGGGTATTGAGGCCAAAAACCCGTCCGAAAGTGCACGCGCAACGATGGCCATGACAGCTGAGCCTGGTATGGCGACATAGATGATCATCGCAATCGTAAAGGTGAGGGTCTGTTCCAGTGCCATTTGGGCTTTTTCGGCCTCCATTTTCACGCATTAAACCGCGTGATTCTAATCTCTCGGGACTATAGCAGCATTGTTGAGAGAATAGAACTGTGCACCGTCCCCAAATGGGGAAAAAATGTCCGCATCCGTTCCGGTCATAAAGGCTTGAGAAGAAAGGGATAATATCTCTTTGAACAAGGCATTGCGGCGGGTCTGATCGAGATGGGCCGAAATCTCGTCAAGCAGAATGATCGGGGCGGTGCCATGCTGGTCTTTGAGCAGTTCGGCATGGGCCAGAATGAGCCCTACCAGCAGAGCTTTTTGCTCTCCTGTGGAGCAGAATTTGGCGGGCATGTTCTTGGGGCCATGACCCGCCAGGAAATCAGAGCGGTGAGGGCCGATAAGCGTGCGTTTGGCGGCCCGGTCCCGTTCGCGATTGTCTTGCAAGGCGCGCAGATAGTGATCTTCAGCGTCCGAAGAGGGCATGAGGCGCAAATCATGCTCCAGATCGCCTTCAAGGGTCAGGCTTGACCAGGGGAAGGGGCTGGGAGCACCCTCAATGGTCGTTTGAGGCCATTTACTGATCACCGCATGAGCAAGACGATCGACGGCTTCGAGGCGTGCGGCGGCCAATGCAGCCCCCGTTTCTGCCATCAAGGTCTCCAGGCCATTGAACTGGGTGTGATCATGCGAGCCTCTGTCCAGCAGCTTGTTGCGCTGGCGCATGGCGCGCTCAAACTGGCCGCTCAACTGGCGAAACCCTGGGTCGAGCCCGACAATCAACCGGTCGAGAAAACGGCGGCGTTCCGACGCCGGGCCGGTGAACAGCCCATCAAGGGCGGGGGTCAGCCAGACAATCTGTGCCAGCTCAGCCAGTTGGCCAGATCCCTTGACCGGGTGACCATCCACCTTGACGATGCGCCGTGGAACATGATGACCCTCGGGAGAAAGTTCAAGGCCGGTGCCGATATTGGTCTGACCGTCGGGGCCCTCCAGTCGCGCCGAAACCGCCCATAAACCAGAGCCATCAAAACGAGCCAGATCGTTAAATGGCGTGCCGCGCATGCCGCGCCCCGGGGACAAAAGTGAAATGGCCTCAAGCAGATTGGTTTTGCCAGCGCCGTTCTCACCGCTCAGGACCACCGGGCGGCCGTCAAGATTGATGGTCAGATGTGTGTAATTGCGAAAGTCGGTCAGCCGCAAGCGCGATAGCCAGACCTGTTTTTGCGTACGCTCAAAGGAATGAACGTCTTGGTGTTCCCCGTCTGTCATGCTTGCTGTCACACTTGCCCAACTACACCCTCATGGGCATCAAGACATAGAGGGTTGTGGTGTCATTGCCATCGCGGACCATGGTGGGAGCGCCAGGGTCAGACATCAGGAAATTCATTTCATCGCTTTCGACCTGGCTGGAAATATCGAGCAGGTAGCGGGCGTTAAAGCCGATTTCCAGCGGCTCGGAATCATATTGAGAGGCGATATTCTCCTCGGCGCTGCCGCTGTCAGGATTGGTCACGGACAGGGTAAGCTGATCGCTATTGATGAGGAGTTTGACGGCCCGTCCCTTATCGGTTGAAAGGGTAGAGACCCGATCAACGGCGGCGGCGCATTCGGTATTGGAGACGCTCATGGTCTTGTCATTGCCTTTGGGAATGACGCGGTCGTAATCAGGAAAACTGGCATCGATCAGTTTCGAGGTGAGTTTTAATCCATCGGTCGAGAAGCGGATTTTGCTCTCTGACAGTTCCACCTTCATTTTGACATCGCTATCTTCGCATAGCTTGCGCAGCTCCGTTACGGTCTTGCGCGGCACAATGATCCCGGGCATGCCCGCAGCACCCTCAGGTAATGGCATTTCAACCTGCGCCAGACGATGGCCATCAGTTGCAACAGTGCGCAAAACAGGGCCGTCTTCGTTCTCTGCGGTGTGTAGATAAATGCCATTGAGATAGAACCGGGTCTCTTCGGTAGAGATGGCAAATTGGGTTTTCTCGATGAGGCGTTTTAAATCCTTGCTGTCGAGTTTAAACTCATGGGTCATGTCGCCCGCCTCAACCGAGGGGAAATCATCGGGAGCCAGCGCCTGCAAGGCAAAGCGTGCCTTGCCCGACACCACATTCATCTGGCTGTCATCGCCGGTGCGCGAAAGCTCCAGCTGCGCGCCATCGGGCAATTTGCGGACAATATCGTGCAGGATCACAGCTTGCAGGGTTGTGCCGCCGGGCTGGGTGACCATGGCCGGGATATGTTCCACCACCTCAATGTCCAGATCCGTCGCGGTCAGCGTCAGCTCGCCGCCTTCCGCTTTCAAAAGGACATTTGAGAGAATGGGGATGGTGCTGCGACGTTCGACAACGCCGGTAACATGGGCCAGTGCTTTGAGAAGAGCGCTTCGTTCAATGGTTATCTGCATAGAGTGTTAGTCTGTTGTTTCTGTTAATATATGGTAGGAATTTTGTGTATTTTCCAGTTGTCCGGTCAATGCTAGCGATATTTGGTTATTGTTCGGCGAGCCGTACAAAAACCGCGGATCGGGAGCACACTATAGAGGCAATTTGTGCCAAAGGTAAATGGCTAGCACCATAGCCTCTGGATAACTGTATCTGGCGCGCTGGCAAACGGTTTCATATCGGCACGACATAAGGCGTTGTCACTGGTTGGTGACAACGCCTTTATTTTGCGTCGCGCACGTGTTGATCGGCTGTGGATCTAGTGGCTTGCCTCTCTTAAATTGAGTGGTGTTTTCCATTTGCTCCCCGGACTTGTCCGGGGAGCAAATGGGGCCGCACCCAAGTCATATCCAGTCCTCGCCTAGCTCACGAAACCCTACATATAAAGTGAGGCAGTCCACTAGTTGTGCAGGTCTTTCTTGAGGGTTTCGATTTCATCGCGGAGCGAGGGGTCCGCGTTCATTAACTCCTCAATCTTTCGAATGGCATGAATGACCGTTGTATGGTCCCGTCCACCGAATCTGCGCCCGATCTCGGGGAGGGAGCGAGAGGTCAATTGCTTGGACAAATACATGCCGATCTGGCGAGGCCGGACAATTGATCTCGTGCGTCTTGCCGATAGTAAATCGCCGCGCGAGACGGCATATTGCTGGGAGATGGTCCGCAAGATATCATCGATGCGTACCCGGCGTGGCTCCAGCCCTCCCACAATAGCTGCAACAATGTCCATGGACACCTGCATGGTGACGGGTTGGGCGGTCAACTGGTAAGCCGCACGCAGTCTCGTGATGGCCCCTTCCAGTTCGCGGCCACTTTTTGTGAGCTTGTCGGTCAGGAAATTCATGACTTCATCGGGCACAATAAATCCGGGACATTCATCAGCTTCAATCTGCACTCTTTGCTGCAAGATGCGCAGGCGCAACTCGCGATCAAAACTACCGATCTCTGTCACCAGTCCGCCTGCCATGCGCGAGCGCATACGCGGATCAAGGCATTTCAGCTTGGCCGGGGTCATCGCTGACGCGACCACAACCTGGCGACCACTGTCAATCAAGGCATTGATCGTGTGATCAAATTCCTTTTGGTTATTTTCACCTTTGAGGAACTGGATATCGTCAATCAGCAACACGTCGGCACCGCGCAGTTTTTCTTTGAAATTGAGCGCGGCCTGATTGCGCAGAGCGTCGGCGAAATCCACCATGAAGCGCTCGGCAGTCAGATAGATGACTGTGGTCTCTCGTGAATTATGCTTCAACTCCCAGGCTATCGCCTGCAGCAGATGGGTTTTACCACGACCGACATCGGCATGGAAAAACAAAGGATTATATTTGGGCTGATAAGCGGCCAGGTTCTCGGCGATCTGTTTGGCGGCGGCAAAAGCCAGACGGTTGCTTGCTGATACCACAAAAGAGCCGAAGGTCTGGCGCGGATTAAGCGGCGAGCCATCGTTCTTTTGTCGGGTTGGACGAAAGCTGGTGGCGGGCCGGGCCGAAGCATTTGCAATCGCCGCAGATCCAGGAGTGCGATCTGCGCTTCTTGCCGATGCAGCAGCGCTATTGGCGTCGCTCATGGTGTTAGCCATCTCATTGCTGGCATTGGACATGGTATTGGGGCCGCGCAGCATAAATTCCAGAGAGGCGACATCGGCCAATTCGCTCTTGCAGGTATCAAGTACCTTGGTAGCGTAATGTGATTGCAGCCATTTTTGCAGGAATTTTGTGGGAACCGACAATTGCACAAGGCCATCATTGACGCTGACAAGTTCGACACGTCCAAACCAGCTGGAATAGACTTCCTCGCCAAGTTCTGCGCGCAGCCTTTGTTTCACGCGCTCCCAATTTTTGCCGATGATACGATCAGTTTTTTTTGCCATCTTCTAGGTCCCCACCTGTTGATTTGTTATGACCACTTTGACTCGGGTTCAGATGTCGAAAGCTCTCGAATAATGTCGGGTTCGAGCTGTATTCAACTGTATGCCACGTTCGTACTGGTACTATTTTCTAATTTACGGTTATTTGCAGTTTGGTCTTCTCTATCGATTGGTTTTCACGCCGGTTCAGTATTTTCAGTCTGCAAAGCTTCGTTCACTTAATCTCACCTGCCGCCGCTATATAGTCCGTCTCGCAAGGGCCTCTCCTTGCTTGATGAAAATCCCATATTTACCAACGTAGTCGGTGAACATGGTTTCTTTACGGACTTTACTCTTTGGCACAGTGGATCTCGCGTCAGATATCATTTGATTGCACGCAAGGTCCCAAACAAAAGACCCCCAGGCAAAATGCCTGACAATAATGATATTTGCTCCCCAGCCGAAAAAAAGACCAAAAATATCCGCTCAAAAAAGCCATGCTTTTTCGAATATCCAAATTTGCTCTATTCTGATTGTTCAGAAACACCCCTGACGCGAATACTGAGTAGGGGATATGACTGTCTTCTTTATGTGGTTTAATCCACTTATCCAGGCAACTATACACAGGCCTAAAAAGCTTAGCAAGAGCCTAACCATGGGCTTTTTATCGTGTTCGCGTCTTGACAGACCGCATTGTTGAGAGATTGTGTTTTTGCGACAAATGACGTTTTTTCTACAAGCTGCTGACTTATCTACGGGATTTTAACACCTTGTCAGGTCGCATTTTGGCAAATGTCGACGATCACTCTGAATTATTTATTTTAGACTATCTGGTTTGTCGCGATCTGGTGGATTTGGGCGATCAGATAATAGCGGGCCGCCCGCGCGAGGTAAGTGATTGAATTATTGAATATAGAATAATTATCTGGAGGTTGGCCATAACAACAACAGCCCGACCCTGAGGCCGAGCTGTGTTATAATCATCACATTTTCTGGAAATGCCTGGTGCCGATTGGCAGGCGCTCTTTAGCTGGCGAGCGCCTTGACACGGGCATGCAGTCGCGAAATCTTGCGTGAGGCGGTGTTTTTATGAAGGATACCGAACTTGACGATTCGCATCACTTCTGGCTGTGCGTCGCGCAGAGCTTTACTCGCTTCATCCTGATTGCCACTGGCAATCGCTTCTTCGACTCTGCGCAGATAGGTTTTCATGCGCGTGCGGCGGGCTTTGTTAATGGCTGTGCGACGTGCGATCACGCGGACAGCTTTTTTTGCCGATTTGGTATTGGCCATAACTGATGCAAACCTTGGTTGGTGCAAAAAAACAAACGCCACCTCAGCGGACCATTATGGTGCAAAAGCGACGTAAAATCAGTCCCAACTATAGTTCACCACAAACGCAAGGTCAATATGCGCTTTTGTTATTTTAGGCTTTTCTTGGCGGCCCGAAAATTTGCGCTCGAGAATCGCTTGAATGTGGTTTTATCGCCATATTTGGGGGGCAAACAAGATGTTCGATCAATTCGGAACTGACAAGAGGGTTTATCGCCATGATAAAAGACACAAAATCAAAGCGCTGGCTCGCCAGATTGGGGATGCTGTTGGCAGGGATAATGCTGTTTGCCGGCCCGGCGTCAGCCCAGGACGGCAAGGTCGTGGCGCTTGTCGATGGGAAGCCCGTTTATGACTGGGAAATTGCACTGGCGGAAAATGAGATTGAGGAAGAATTGGGAGAGGTTAGTGCCGACATGCGCCGCGGGTTGGTTTTGCGCTATTTGATTGATACGCGATTGATGGCCTTGGCGGGAGAGCGCGCTGGCCTGGACAAGGAGCGCGCGTTCCAGCGCCGGGCCCAATATAATCGCAATCAGGCCATGCGTGATACCTATTTTGAGAAAAATGTCCGTGGCGGGATCGCCGACCAGCAATTGCGGGAGATTTTTGCTCGCGAGGTCAAGAAATTCAAATCGGTTGAAGAGGTGAGGGCCCGGCATATCCTTGTGAAAAAGGAAGAAGATGCCCTCGACATGGTGGAGCGTTTGAACCGCGGAGAAGAATTTGCCACTCTCGCCCGTGAGAAATCGCAAGGTCCCAGCGGGCGCAATGGCGGGGATCTTGGATTTTTCACAAAAGGCCAGATGGATCTGAATTTTGAGGAGGTGGCCTTTGCCTTGCCGCGCGGCGAAATTTCCGCGCCCGTCAAATCCAGTTTTGGATGGCATATTATCAAGGTAGAAGACAAGCGGATGACCAAGGCTCCCACCTTTGACGAGCTGAAGGGCCGAATTCGAGGCGAACTTGTTCAGGTCAAGTCCCGCCAGCTTACCTCCGATCTGCGCAAGGGCGCCAAGATCGAGGTGCTGGACAAGGCACTGGCCGCGAAATTCCATTCCATTAAATAGGGCTGTTGGTTCCAGGCATAAAAAAGCGGCCCTTTCACTGTGTGAAAAGGCCGCTTGGCTTTGGTGTCGTTATGAGCAACCCGTTGGGAGGCAAATAACGAAAACAGTGTCGGGTGCGATCAATAAAGATCGTAGCGCAAGCCGATTTTGAACTCATGGGTCGTGATGTCGTCGAAGCCGATAGCGGCCTTGCTGCTATATCCTCCAGCGCCGGTGTGGCTGACGTTGAAATCCATGTCAGCATCTCCCAGATAGGAGAATTTGTAACCAACATCTACGAACAGGCCCTGGCGTATGCTGACGCTGACACCGGCCATCAGATTTGCGGCAAAACTGTTGGAATTGCCGCCACTGCTGTTTACGGTTCCTGTTTCGCTCGCAGTATCGAACGGATCGACATCATTTGTGTAGGTGCTGCCATTAAAATCCATGCTGTGGAAGGCCCAGCCGATCCCGCCGCCAACATAGGGCGACCAGCGTCTGTGCGGTGTGAAATCATAGACCGCATTGAGCATGATTGACTTGGTTGTCAATTCAATAGGGATGGTATCAAGATTGGTCAATTGGGGAATGGCGGACCAATTGGTAGCGGTGAAGTTGCCGTTTGTTGCCTGGCTGCTGGTCGGCTGGCGATAATCAAAATCAATACCGATGCGTATATTTGGTGTGAGATAGCGCCCAAAACCAATGCCGGCAGAGAGCGTATTATCAAAATCCAGTCCGCCGACAGCGAAATTACCACCAGTGACAGCGGAACCATAGCCGTCCATATCGGCAAAGCGGCCGACACCGACATCGCCGCGAATATACCATTCGGCATATTCTTGAAAGACAACGGCTTCGGGGAGCAGCACTTCTTGTTGAATAGCGGGATCTTTGAGGCCACCCGATGAGGGGGCATAAATATCAGCTGCAATTGCTGACGGTGTGCCATAGGCAAGTAAAATGCTACTGGCAATCAATACAGCGCGTGTATACATTGGGTGTGTGTTCCTTCATACTGCTTAACGACAAGTACAATTTTAAACTTCTCGACAAGCGGACAGTTCGCGACTAATGCGCACAAATCTAAGCTACAGTCAGTACGAGATACTTGTTTCAATTTGAAACATTGCCAGCTTTTGTTTAACAGGCGCTTAACTGATTTTTTGGAAAGGGGAGGGGCGCTGGTCTGTGACCTAGCGCGACAGGCGCATGGCATTGCGCAAGGCGATGCTTTTTGGTGTGGCAAGCGAACGGTTGAGCGCATGTCTTGCAATTGGCTGGGTCAGAGCTTGCGAGGTGTGGGAGGCCAGATTGGCGATGATTCGATCGTAATCTGGAGAGCCTGCAAAGGCCTGAATGATTTTTGGCCCATTGGCTGATTCGACAATTTCAGGCGCAAAAGTTCGATAAGGTGGGCAGATTTCGCTGGCACCAATGCGGGTGTTTTGAGGAGAGAAAGCGGCATTGACCAGATAGCGACGCTCGCAAACATCAATCTTGGGGGGGATATGAGTAGCCTCGAAGGCGTCATAACCGCGCTTTAGATCAGCCCAGAACTTCGACCACCGCCCCTTGCCATATTTTTTCATATTACGCCTGGTCATGCGAAACGGCATGGCGTGTACCTGAAACTTTGCCTGTCCGCCGACAAAGGCTTCGCGGGCCAGGGCGTCAATTTCTTCAATCATGACATCGGTCATCGCATAGCAGCCCGCCGAGCGGCAATCTCCGTGCACCATCAAGAAATCACCAGTGCGGCGATAGGATTTATCAAGTTTGTTAGGATAGCCCAGATTGAACGACAGATGAAAGCTTGAATTGGGGTTCATTTGGTGTGCTGCGACCGTATAAAATCCCTCGGGGGCCTGCTTGTCGCCCTGTTTGAGCTTGGGACCAAGGCCTCCGGACCATTTGCAGATCACATAGGTTTTCAGCAAGGCATAGCGACCATCATCGCGCTGCTTCCATATTTCAAGTTCTGATTCTTTTTTGAAAACCCGCATAAAGATTGGAGCGCTTTGCTTCAGTCCCTTTGACGTCATGAGGTCTAGTGTTTCTTGAGGGATGGGGAGGTTGGCGGGTGATACGCCGCCGCCGCAAGCCGCAAGGAAGAGCGCCGTAATCACCAAGCTCGAAAATGTCAAAATTCGTTGAAGCATATGAACGTACTGACCCACACTGAACTTTTCAAAAGCTTGTCAGCGGGCCCTGTCAAACAGGGACACCAGCAGTCTTTCCAAGCCCAACACCACTTTTACAACTCGTTTAAGCCTGAAACAATGCAAGGAACAAGGAGCATTGGTGTCTGAACAGGGTAAATGAGCAGCTCTTTTTTATTTACTATAGCCCAAAACAGGCGCTTTTTCATCTGGCAGGCGTTTCTATTGTCAATAAAACCTTAACCAATTGACGAAAATGGGGCAATAACGACCGTAAAGATCAAGTCATGTTGACGTAAAAACGGTTCAAATCTATCGAATACTTTTCCAATATGCCTGTGAGGACTTTCATAACATCTTGATTTGAGGCGAAAATTCCCGCATATATCGAGTTCAAAAATGGCCCGGTGCCCCTGCAAGTCGGCCCCTGGTACCATGTTTTGACGATCTAATGCGGCAAGGAGACGTGAATTTGGCGGGTCAATCTGCAAAACTTGCGACGATTATTGGTGGCTCGGGCTTTGTCGGGCGCTATGTGGTGCGTTTGCTGGCGCAAACAGGCTGGCGCATCAAAATTGTCTGCCGTCACCCGGAGCAAGCTGGCTTTTTGCAGCCCTTGGGCAATGTCGGGCAGGTGCAGGCTGTGCATGCCAATATATGCGATGCGCGATCATTGCGCGCGGCGATCAAGGGCTCTGATGCTCTTGTTAATCTTGCCGGGGTACTGGCGCAATCGGGCAGGCAGAGCTTTGAGGAGGTGCATTGTGAAGGGGCACGCCGGGTTGCCGAAGCAGCCAAATCGTTCGAGATCACCAATTTTGTGCATGTCTCGGCGCTGGGCGCAGATTTGCGATCAAAAGCCCTTTATGCCCGCAGCAAGGCGCTGGCGGAAATCAAGGTGCTGAACGCTTGTCCCACAGCAGTCATCTTGCGCCCCTCGGTGATTTTTGGCGAAGAAGACGGATTTTTCAATCGCTTTGCCGCCATGGCCAGCCTGTCACCCTTTTTGCCCGCCATCGGCTTTGGCCACACCAAATTCGCGCCGGTCTATGTCGCGGATGTGGCACGTGCAATTGTCCAGGCGCTGGAAGGCAAGGCGGTTGCCGGCACCACCTATGAGCTTGGCGGCCCTGCGGTTTATACCTTGAAAGAGCTGTTGCACATGACGCAGACCTATAGTGGTCGCACACCGCGCACGGTGCCGATCCCCTTCGCCATCGCGAGCTTGCAGGGCTTTGTTTTGCAATATCTGCCCGGCAAGGTGCTGACGGTCGATCAGGTGCGGATGTTGCGTGCCAACAGCATTGTCAGCACGAAAGCCGACAAGGAAGCTCGTACCTTTGAGGGCCTTGGCATCAGCCCGGCCCCCATAGATGCGGTGGTGCCGGTTTATCTCGAAAAATTCAGACCCAAAGGCATGTATGAGAGCTATCAGGGATAGCTCAATGTTGAATGCAAGAGGGTGACGGGAGCAGTTTGAAGCGTTCAATACTGCGTTAATGGCGCTAGTGGGCTGCACCACTTTATATGCAGGGTTTCGTGAGCTACGCGAGGACTGGGTATGATTTATATACGGCACCCACCGGCTCCCGCGACAAGTTTGGCAGCTGCAGCGAGCAAACGCAGAGCCGGGGTCCAGGGGCCACGCTTCTCGCCCTTTCGATGGTTTGCCACCCGCTGTCCTGGATCCCGGGGCACGCCCGGGAAGTGTCAGGTTTAGGGGGTGAAACAAATTGCGATACCCATCAATTTAAGAGGGGCAGACCACTAGATCGTCACATATCCATAGGCGATTGATAGCAAGAAGCAGCCAAGCACCAGGCGATAGATGACAAAGGGCGCAGAGCTCATGCGTCTGACAACGGCCATCAAGAAGGCGATAGCGGCAAATGAGACGATGAATGACAAGGCGGCAGCCAGCCAGATGTCAGGCGAAAAACTGGCGCCGGCATCATGAGCTTCCTTGAAGGTCAAAAGTCCAGCACCCGCAATGGCGGGCATGCCCAAAAGGAAGGAAAAGCGCGCGGCTTCGGGGCGTGAAAAGCCCAGAAAACGAGCCGCCGAGATGGTGATGCCCGAGCGGCTGGTGCCCGGGATCAGTGCACACATCTGTGCAACACCAATCAACAAAGCGGGAGGCAGGTTCATATCTTCCATGCGTTTGCTGTCAGGACCAAAGCGATCGGCAATATAAAGCACTATTCCATAAAAAATGGCGGTCCAGCCAATGACCGTGAGTTTGGCCATGGGGTCGGCGCGCAGGGCATCAAGATAGCCCGAACTTTTCAAAAACAAACCAAACAACACAGCGGGAATGGTGGCCAGAACAATATACATGGCCATGCGGCCATGATCGGTCATGCGCAGCCGTAAAAGATCGAGACCGCCGCCCAAAAGATTGAGGACATCGCGCCAGAAATAGACGATAATCGCGAACAGCGAGCCCACATGCATCATCACATCCACGGCGATACCCTGATCACTCCAGCCAGTGATATCAGACAAGATCGCCAGATGGCCCGAGGATGAGATTGGCAAAAATTCGGTGATGCCCTGCAAAATAGCCAGCACGATGATTTGTTCCAGCGGCATATGATCTTCCCCTTGATTGTCATTGGACATTGTTTCTATAGCCAATAAGTTGTGAGGGAGGAAAGCGCAAAATGACACGCTGGATAAATTGAGGAACGCAAGCTTGGAGCAAGATCTTTCAAAGCGGTTGGCGGAGGTGGCACAACAAGCTGGATTCGATAGTCTTGGCGTGATCGGCGTTGACGATGTTGCCGATCTGCGTGAGGCCCTGGAGCAATTTGTCAAACAGGGGCGCCATGGCGACATGGATTGGCTGTGCGAGCATTTGGAGCGGCGCTCGCATCCAACGGGCTTGTGGCCCGATGTGCAATCAATTGTCATGCTGGGAATGAATTATGGCCCCGATAGCGATCCGCTAAAAGACCTTGATCTAAAATCCAGCGGTGTTATTTCGGTTTACGCCAAGGGGAAAGATTATCACACCATCATCAATAAACGCCTGAAGCGGGTGGCGGGATGGTTGGCGCAAACCACCGGCGAGCAGGTCAAGATATTTGTCGATACCGCTCCCGTGACCGAAAAACCACTGGCCGCCAGTGCGGGGCTTGGCTGGCAGGGCAAGCACACCAATATTGTCTCGCGGCACTTTGGTTCCTGGTTGTTTCTGGGGGCGATTTTTACAACCGCCAAGCTTGTGCCAAGTGAGGGGGAGGGCGATCATTGCGGTGGCTGCAAGCGCTGCCTCGATAGTTGTCCAACGGATGCGTTCCTGGCACCCTACCAGCTTGATGCGCGGCGCTGTATCTCTTACCTGACCATCGAATATAAAGGTCATATTACGCGTGAGCTGCGCGAAAAAATGGGCAATCACATTTTCGGCTGTGATGATTGTCTGGCCGTTTGCCCGTGGAACAAGTTTGCCAAACTGGCGCGCGAGCAACGCTTTCATCCGCGCGCCCAATGTGACAATCCTCCGTTGTATGAGCTGTTGCAACTGGATGAGCAAGCTTTTCGCGAGCGCTTCAAGGGCACCCCCATCAAACGGGCCGGGCGCGATTGTTTTGTGCGCAATGTGCTTATCGCGTGCGGCAATTCTGGTGATGAGAAACTGATCGACCATATCCGCCCTTTGCTTGACGATGGCGCGCCGGTTGTGCGAGCGATGGCGGTCTGGGCCTTGGGGCAACTGATGGAGGCGGCGGGGTTCGCGGATTTGAAAAAGCGGGCTATGTTGACAGAAAATGACGCGGCCGTTGAGAATGAATGGGAGGCCATAGGATGAGCACAGCCAAAACCCTGTTTTGTTTCGGCCTGGGATTTGCGGGGGCGACGCTGGGCCGTGTGCTGCTGGCAGACGGCTGGAGGGTGATCGGCACAGCGCGCGATATGGCTGGTTGCCAACAACTCAAGGAGGCGGGGTTTGAAGCTTGTGTGTTCAGTGGCGAAGAGCCGGGCGAGGCAATATCTTATCTGCTTGCCAGCGCCAGCCATGTGCTGAATTCCGTGCCCCCTGGACCGCGTGACCCGGTGCTTGCCCAGCATGGCGTCGATCTTCAGAAATGTGCCGCCCTGCAATGGTTTGGATTACTGTCAACGGTGGGCGTTTATGGCGAGCATCATGGTGGTTGGGTGGATGAAGACACCCGGCCCGCGCCGATAGCACCGCGCTCCATGGAGCGCTTGCGCGCCGAGCAAGACTGGCAGGCGTTTTTCAAAGAGCGGGAAATAGATCCCCATATTTTTCGTCTGCCCGGCATTTATGGCCCCGGGCGCAATCAGCTTGAGGCGGTGAAACGCGGCAAGGCGCGCAGGCTCATCAAATGCGGACAGGTGTTTAACCGCATACATGTGGCCGATATTGCGCAAACATTACACGCCTCCATGCTGGCCCCGCAGGCCGGGCAGTTGTTCAATATATCTGACGATGAACCAGCGCCGCCGCAAGATGTGGTGAGCTATGCCTGTGATTTGCTGGGCAAGCAGTTGCCGCCTGAGGTCAAATTTGAAGAGGCTGATCTGTCTCCCATGGCCCGCAGTTTTTATGGCGAATGTAAACGCGTGCGCAATGAGCGGATCAAGCGCGCCCTTGGCATCACGCTCAAATATCCCACCTATCGCCAAGGATTGCGTGCTTTGCTTTAGAGTCTTGTTAAAAAACTAATTACTTGATTTTATTGTGTTTTTTCTGGTTTAGAATCAAGCAAATCGTCGCAGAACGGGGCTGGCGTCCCTTTCAAGGCGATTTGCGCCGATAATGGAGCGGAAAAAGCCAATAAAATTAGTGAGGAGTTTTGAATTGGGCTCTTAGGTCCTGGCGGTTCTTCACGACAATGTTGCTTGTTGAAAATGCGTTTCTCATTCATTCATGGGAACGCAATGATTTGTGACATATATCAATCGGGGAGCCCCTATGACAAATCCAGATAATGCCAGCCTGAAGCAGATCCAGCATGATCAATGGGCCGCAGCAGCAGACGGCTGGCGGCGGCGCGATGAATTACTAAAAAAAGGCGCCGCGCCCGTCACCAGCCGGATGCTTGAGCTGGCACAGATCACGCAAGGGTCTCACCTGCTTGATATTGCCTCGGGGACGGGGGAGCCAGCACTTTCGGCGGCCAGGATGGTCGGTGAAACAGGGCGTGTGGTTGGCACCGATCTGGTGGATCAAATGCTTGGCGTTGCTCGCGATAAAGCGGCTGCGCAGGGGCTGCAAAATATTGAATTTGTTTGCAGCGATGGCGAAACGCTTGAGGTTGCGCCTTGCACCATGGACGCGGTGACCATACGCTGGGGACTGATGTTTATGCCACAGCCCCGCGATTGTCTGGTGCTTGCCCGCGCGGCGCTGAAAGACAATGGGCGCTTGAGCCTCGCTTGCTGGGCAGCGCCTGAAAAAAATCCGTTTATGAGCCTGCTGATGCAAACATTGGGGAACTATATGGACGTGCCGGCACCGCCTCCTGGTACGCCGGGGGTTTTTGCGCTGGCCGATCCAGATCGCTTGCATGATGTCATCGCCTCGGCAGGCTTTGGCAATATCGTGCTGGAAGAATTTGAGCTTGAGGCGATGGACGTGGCTGATGGTCAAGCCTATTGGGAGGCGATCTCGGATCTTGCCGCGCCGATCATGGCGCTGGTCAACCAGCTTGATGCGACCGCTCGGGGCGACTATATCGTGCAGGTTATAAAGCAGGCCGATGCTCTCAAGCAGGGCGATCGCTTGTGCATGAAAGGCACCACATGGATTGCCTCCGCCGACAAATAACAAGCGATTGGTTTGGCAAGGTTTGAGCGTGTATATAATGGTGTGCCATTTTTGCCTCACTTGCAGATTTCTCAGTTGGTGAAAAATCTGAGCCTATTTCTCGACACATTACGACCGCATGTAAGAGTTGCTGGGGAGCGTCATCGTGTAGAGTATTTAGAGCAGGGGAGTTCCGTCATATGTTCACCAAGCAGCCAAGTTCCAGCCATCAAACTGATCACGACGATCAACCATTAGCGACAATTGACCGCATTCATCCCGCTGGCCTTGAGCCACTGCCAACCTATGAACCATCACCCATCATCAATGGCTCTGTGATCGGCTCTGACCTGACCATCCTTGGCGAAAATATCAATATTGTTTCCAAGGAATCCTTGCAGATCGAAGGTGAAATTCATGGCGATGTCAGCGGCAAAAAAGTCAATATCGGTATTAACGGCATGGTCGTTGGTACCATCAGCGCCGAAAGCGTCGAAATAGACGGCGGCGTAAAGGGCACTGTGCGAGCGCTGGAAATCCGCCTCAACGCCGAGGCAAAAGTCTCGGGTGATTTGTTGCATCAAAGCCTGGTCATCTCGCAAGGGGCAGAATTTGAAGGCAGTGTGCGTCGCTCGCGCGATGTGGCGGAGCTTAAGCCAAATCTGGATGTCACAAGCCAGGTTTCTATTGGCAGGAGCCCGTCTTCCGACAAGTCATCACAATCCGCCCCGGAGCTGGCGCCAGATTTCTACGCGGAAACGGTTGACGTCAAGCCCCCTCAAAAACCTGCGCTGCAGGTAAAATGATAAGCCATCAGCAGTAAGGCGTATGGTCTGTTCTCGTATGCTATGAGTGTACTTTGTTCAGCTTCCACTTATTCGCGTAAGCCGGTCCCAAATGCCTAGCTGTAGCCCCGCTTTCCTCAATATGAGGAGAGCGGGGTTTTAGTTTTTTAAAAGCTCAGACGCGCCGTATATTTAACCTGGTCGAGATCACGCACCTGCTGGATGATATTGTCGGGAACGTCACTATCCAGCTTGATCAAGGCGATGGCTTCGCCCTTGTCCTTGTTGCGGCCCAGATGGAAGGTTGCGATATTGAGACCGGCCCCACCCAAAATATCGCCAAGAGCGCCGATATAGCCGGGCTTGTCATGGTTGACCGTATAGAGCATGTGTGGTCCCAGCTTGGCTTCCATGTCGATGCCCTTGATCTGGATAATACGCGGATTGCCATCGGCGAAAACGGTACCGGCAACGGTGCGGATACTGCCATTATCGGTCTCCACCTCAAGACGCATATAGGTTTCAAAGGCTCCTTCTTGACCTTTGGTTGTCACTTCAACATCAATACCTCTGTCCTTGGCCAGCACCGGGGCGCTGATCATGTTGATGTCATCGAGCATGGGGCGCATCACCCCAGCGAGTGCCGCAGAGGTCAAAGCCTTGGTGTTGAGATCACAAATATCACCGGCATATTCGATACGAACACGCGTCAGGCCGCTTTGCACCAATTGCCCGACAAACAGACCAAGCTGATCGGCAAGGGCCACATAGGGTTTGAGTTTGGGCGCTTCTTCGGCAGAAATCGACGGGAAATTGATGGCGTTGGTAATGGCACCGGTGAGCAGATAATCGGACAATTGCTCGGCCACCTGCAATGCCACATTTTCCTGAGCCTCCAGAGTGGATGCTCCCAGATGCGGCGTGCACAAGACGTTTTCCATGCCAAACAGCTCATTGTCCTTGGCGGGTTCGCTCTCAAACACATCAAGACCGGCCCCCGCGACTTTACCGCTTTCAAGGGCGGCCTTGAGATCAGCTTCGACGATCAGGCCGCCTCTGGCGCAGTTGATGACGTAAACGCCGTCTTTCATTTTGGCAAAGGCCTGCGCATTGATCATGCCGTCGGTTTTATCGGTTTTTGGCGTATGCAGAGAGATAAAATCTGCCCGGGCATAAAGCTCGTCCAGTTCGACTTTTTCAATGCCAAGATCATCGGCGCGTTCTTGCGACAAGAACGGATCGGCAGCGACCACTTTCATTTGCAGACCCTTGGCGCGCATGGCAGCATTGCCGCCAATATTGCCACAGCCAATAACGCCAAAGGTCTTGCCCGTCACCTCAACGCCCATAAAACGCGATTTTTCCCATTTGCCTGCATGGGTGCTCTTGTCGGCGGCGGGGATCTGGCGCGCCAGGGCCAGCATCATGGTGATGGCGTGTTCAGCCGTGGTGATGGAATTGCCAAACGGCGTGTTCATGACAATGACCCCGGCCCCCGAAGCGGCGGTCAGGTCGACATTATCAACGCCAATACCGGCCCGGCCAATGACCTTGAGGTTTTTGGCGGCCTTCATGAGGTCGGCATCGGGGCGGGTGCTGGAGCGGATGGCAAGGCCATTATAATCACCAATACAGGCGATCAGCTCATCTTTGCTCATGCCGGGCTTGTAATCAACGTCGATGCCGCGTTCCTTGAATTTGGCTTCGGCCAGCGGGCTCATCTTGTCGGAGATCAGGACGCGGGGGGCTTTAGTATCGCTCATGGATGTAACTCCTAATTTGGATTGTTTTAATTGCTTTATTAGTGTCATCCCCGCGAAGGCGGGGATCCATACTCCCGGGTCGTGCAACTTATCCAAAGATTGAACATTTGGATAAGAATAAAAATGTCAGGCCGGGTGGTTATGGATCCCGGCCTTCGCCGGGATGACGATATATTGTCTATGAAAGCTCGCTTGAGGCTTGCGCAAAGGCCCAGTCGAGCCAGGGGAACAAGGCTTCAAGGTTCGAGCGCTCAATCGTTGAACCGGCCCAGATGCGTAAACCAGGAGGGGCATCTTTATAGGCACCAAGATCGTAAGCGGCCTCTTGCTGTTCCAGCAGCGCTACCATTTTTTTGACGAACACCCATTGGTCGGCGCTGTCCATGGCGGCGACGCGCGCATCGGTGATGTTCAGACAGACCGAGGTGTTGGAGCGCAGGTTTTCATCGACGCACAAAAAATCGATCCAGTCAGTACGGGCAACCCAATCGGCAATAGCGGCCGCGTTGTCATCGGCTCTGGCGATCATGCCTTGCAAACCGCCTGTTTGTGCAGCCCATTTGAGGGCATCGAGATAGTCTTCGAGGGCCAGCATGCCGGGGGTGTTGATGGTAGCACCTTCAAAAATAGCTTTGATAAGCGTGTTACCGTCCTCGCTATATTTGGCGAGCCGGAATATTTTTGGCAACGGCCAGGGGGGCGTATAGCTCTCAAGACGGGCAACCGCTCGTGGCGACAGAATTAGCATGCCGTGAGCTGCTTCACCGCCCAGCACTTTTTGCCACGAATAGGTCGTGACATCGAGCTTGTTCCAGGCGAGATCTTGCGCGAACACCGCCGAGGTGGCATCGCAAATGGTCAGACCGGTGCGGTCCGCATCAATCCAGTCGCCATTGGGAACGCGCACCCCGGACGTGGTGCCGTTCCAGGTGAACACCACATCACGGGAAAAATCGACAGCGCCCAGATCTGGTAATTGGCCATAGCCCGCTTCCAGAGTGCGCACATCGGTCAATTTGAGCTGACCTTTAATATCTCCCGCCCAGCCCTTGCCAAAGCTTTCCCAATAGACGATATCGACGCCGCGTTGCCCCAGCAGGGACCACATGGCCATTTCCACAGCGCCGGTGTCAGAGGCGGGGACAATGGCGACGAGGTAATCATCGGGAATAGCCAGCAGCGAGCGGGTCTCGTCTATGGCTTGTTTGAGACGGGCCTTGCCCGGCTTAGAGCGATGGGAGCGACCCAGCAGATCG
>JAJRRW010000032.1 GCA_024279115.1 Alphaproteobacteria bacterium | reverse complement strand
GTTCAGCATCACACAATTCAACAACCCATTTTTTCTTTGACATGAATATCCTCCTTACCAAACAGTTTTGCTAGGGTAAGGAGTGAATCACAGTTGTAGAAAAATAACCACAATAATTATGTGATGCAGTCCACTAGTGCGAGGTGCCTTCTTCGAAATTGATTTTGTTGTGAACATTATATTTTCCCGAGGGCTTGGACATTTTCAGGCGCTTGACCTCTTTCAACGTCTTGGCATCATAAATGATGATCGCCCCATCCTTGTCCCAGATGCTCAACACCGCATGGGCGCCGGTTTTATCAAACTCCACATGGGCTGCCGTCTTGCCGGGCACCGGGCGCAAAGTCTTGACAATCTCCAGTGTTTTCTTGTCGATAATGTGTACAAGGTCGCGGTTTTTACCAAAGAATACCCCCGCCCAGGCATAGGGAGAGTTTTTATGGCTCCGCATGAAAAAGCCCGGCCCCTTGGTGTCGATGGTCTTGATGACTTTCCAGCTCCCCATATCAATGACGCTGATTTTTCCCTCGCGCAGATGCGGCGTCGCCATCACCCGTTTGCCCTGATAGTCAAAGGTGATCCCCGATCCCATATGCGGCAGGCTGGGTAATTTGATACCGGCAATGGTTTGCCTGGTATCCAGATGCACGACGCTGGCATGCTTGCCATCGCGCGATGAGCCAAGCAGATGGCGATAGGCTTGATCAAAGAAAAAATCATCAAGAGGCTGTTTGGTCTCGATACGGCGCAACGAAAACAGTCCACTGCTGGAGGCCAGCTTTTCTTTCATGCCGGTTTCATAGCTATGCACAAATCCCTCATGAGTGTCAGGGGCATTGGGATCGGTGCTGATCTCCCAGATTTCCGGCACATCTTTCAATGCTGCGATAAAACTGTTGCGCGGGCGTGCCTGATAAACAGCGCTGACCCGCGAAGACCGCTTCCAGCGATCGCGGACATCGAATATTTTTTTGACTGAAAAATCGCTGGATTTCAGGATAACCAGGCTGTGAGGTAGATAGTTGGCCACCGCCACATATTTGCCATCTGCCGATATGGCGATATTGCGCGTGTTGATCCCGGCCCTGATATCGGCAACGACCTGCAATGTATAGAGATCATATTTGGTCACCCAGCCATCGCGTGAAGCAAAAAACACATAGCGCCCGTCGGGAGTCAATTTTGGCCCGCCATGCAAGGCGTAATGGCTTTTGAAGCGGGCAATGGGTTCAAACCGGTCCCCATCCACAATGCTGACATGGTGATCGCCGCTTTCCACCACGATAAACAGATTGAGAGGGTCAGCCTTGAACAAGGGTTTGTCGGTCTGTTGTTTGGCCGGGGTCAGCTTGCGGCTTTTTTCTATTTCCGCCCGCCCCCAAACCGGGATTTCGGTCAGCGGTGTATAGATAAATTTCACCAGTCCGGCGATCTGGCGCTCCGTCAGCTTGTCGCCAAAGCCTGGCATCTGCGTCGCCACGGCGCCCTTGGCGATCACCCGAGCAGCTTTTTCCTTGCGCAAGCGCTTGAGATTTTGCGGCAGTAAAGCAGGCCCCGTGACCCCCAGACGATCCGCGCCATGACAAGAGGCACAATGGGCCAGATAGCGCGCAAATTGCTGCTGATAGGTCTTGGTATTTTGTGCCGATTTTACAGATGCGGGGCTGGAAAGCGCTAGATCTGTTGCCAAAACCAGCAAAAGCGCAACCAGTGAGCCTTTAATCAATCGATATTGCCGGGACATGTTTTGCTCCTCTAAATCTGGTCACTTCAAGGCGATCGGTGGCCGCGCTGACGCCAATTTCGCGATTGCTTAAATAGCAGGCGGGATCTTCGGCCCACGGGTCGCCGGTCAGTTGCATGGCCCGCACCCTTGTATTGCCACCGCAAATATCAAAATGCACACATTGCCCGCAGCGCCCTTTTATCTGGCGGGGTTTTCGTTTGAGGCCCGCCATTACCGGATCGCTGACGTCACTCCAGATGTCGCCAAACGGGCGTTCAAGGACATTGCCGAGCTTGTAGTGCCACCACATGGTATCGGGATGAACATCTCCCAGATTATCAATATTGGCGATATTGACCCCCGTTGCATTGCCGCCCCATTGCACGAGCCGGGCGCGAATATGGTCAGCCGAGTGCGGAAATTTTTTCTGCACCCAGTGCAACAGATAAACGCCGTCCGCATCATTATTGCCGGTGACAAATTCCTTGTCGCCACCGGTCAAAGCATCATGATAGGCAACCTCAAACAAATGATCCATCATCGCCCGGGTGGCCGCATGTTGCGCATCGTCGGCCCGGTTCTTGTTGCCGCGCCCCGCATAAGACAGATGGGAGAGATAAAATTTATCAATCTGTTCGCGCTCCATCAGCTCCAGCATCGCGGGCAGCTGATGAATATTATCCATGGTCGCGGTAAAGCGCATGCCCACTTTGATATGTTTGACAAGGGCCAGCCGAATACCGTTTAGAGCCTCATCAAACGCGCCTTGTTTACCGCGAAAGGCATCATTGACCGCGCCGATACCATCGAGACTGACGCCTAGATAGTCATAGCCAATGGCGGCAATGCGCTCGATATTTTGCTCGTTGATTAGCGCTCCATTGCTCGATAGCCCGACATAAAAACCCATGGCCTTGGCACGCGCCGAGATCTCGAAAATATCTGGCCGCAGCAAAGGTTCACCGCCAGACAGGATCAGCACCGGAACCTGATTTTTTTTTAGATCATCCATCACGCCAAAAATCTCATCGGTGGAAAGTTCGCCGGGGAAATCAACATCTGCCGAAATGGAATAACAATGTTTGCATTTGAGATTGCAGCGCCGGATCAGGTTCCAGATAACCACGGGGCCACTCGCTCGGCGCGCTGGTTTTAGCGGCGTTGGATTGATGATTTCATGCATGAACTGACTTAATCGGAACATGTCTCCTCCCTTCGCTCTTTGAGCCTGATGCCGGTTTTTTTGAGAATTTTCGAAGAATATAAGATCGTGTGTGAGCGGCTAGCCTCTCCGACAAGGTGGGCGATCCGTGCCACCTTTGCCTCGACTTCGCGCTTCGAGCGAGCATGCACCATGGCAAAAAAATTATACGGCCAGAGCGGCAGGCACCTGGGTCTTTGATAACAATGGCTGACAAAATACAGGCCGCCAACCAGACCCCCGATGTCATCTATCCGCGCCTCCTCCATATCCCACACCGACATGCCATTTGCGCGATAGCCAAGGCGATAATGGTTGGGGACGGCTCCCATGCGCCGGATGATGCCGTTTTCCAGCATGGCGCTCATTCTTTGTTTGACCAGTTGGGCGCTAAGACCGGTTTGCCGAGCGATTTCGTCATAGGGACGCGCCAGCAGTGGCAGACCGTGCTGGGTGGCCGTGATGATCAAACGATCTGTGGCATCTATGCGGTTGCTGCGTTTTTTCATCTGCGTCATAGATCGAACCTCAAGCCAATTAAATATTCTTTTTGCTTGGGAAAGTTAAGCACTTTGAGCCCCGTTTGCGCCTCTATTTTTCCAATCACCTCATCGATCTGAGCAAGGGCTTCGGTGGCGATCACAAACCACATATTGAGTTGATGAGCGCGCGCATAATTATGAGCAACTTCGTCATGGCGATTGACCAGTTCTGCAACCTCGTCAAAGCGCTCTTGCGGGACTTCAAGCGCTGCCAGCGTAACCGCTCCCCCGAGACGCTCGGGATTATAGATTGGCCCAAAGCGGCTCAAAAAACCCTCTTCCAACAGCTTTGAAAGACGACCGATCAGCTCGCATTGCCCGATACCAAGCGAGGCGGCGATCTGCTCATAGGGTTCATCACACACTGGCAAGCCGCCTTGCAGGCGATTGATGATCGATCGATCCATTTGCGACAGATCCCTGTACGACAACCCGGTGCTCATCTTCATGGCTTCACCATCGCGACCCGAGTGGCAGAGGAAAAACGCGCCCCGGTCTGCTTGAAACGGCGCAGCGAAAACAAGGTTTTACTGGCGAAACCCAAAAGCTGAGCGCGCTCTTTAAGCTCGATGATCTGCCCCTCGACAATCTGACGATCGCGGCCATGGATCATGCAATAAAGATTATACGGCCAGTCTGGCAAATGAGGCTCGCGGCAATAGCACAAGGTGACAAATTCATGGGCGACAATGGCGCGCGCGGCACGATCGACCCGGTCTTGGGGAATATCAAAGACCAGCATGGCATTGGCGCAATAGCCCAGCGGGCGATGCTGTAACACAAGGCCAAAACGGCGCATAATTCCGCAGGCTTTCATGCGCGCCAGACGAGAAATCACCTCGTCTTCGCTCATGCCAAGCGCCTGTGCAACCCTGGCAAACGGGCGCTCACACAAGGGCAATCCCTCTTCAATGGCCGCCAGAACCTCGACGTCGCGCGGGCCAGCATATCGAGCCAGTAATTTATTCATATCTGAAACCCCAAATCTATGTGATAGGCCTTTGTCAGAGGCAGTTTGATGGTTTTATATCCCGACCTTTTCTCGATCCGCGCCAATATCACATGCAGTTCTTCAAGGCTGGGAGCGGCGACCACGAACCACAGGTTAAGCTCCCCCTCTCGTTCATAATTGTGATTGACTTGAGGTTCGGCGCAGACAATGCCAGCGACATAATCAAGCTCGTCAGGTTCGATGTTCATGGCCACCAGCGAACTTGCAGCAACCGTATTGGGGCGCACAACCGCCCCCACCCGGCTCAAAATACCGCGCTCTTTCAAGGAGGCCAGCAGCTCAATGACCTGCGCTTCGCTGATCTGTAGATCAGCGGCCATTTTGGCGTAGGGGCGCTTGGTCAATGGAAAGCCTTTTTGCCAGCCATTGATCAGTTTTTTTTCCATCTCGTTTAATGTTTGCATGGCTATAGCCCAATCCTTCCCGCCCGCCAGGTGAAGAAAATACCGCTTGGCGCATTGGCGGGTAATGAGGTGATTTTTTTCAAGGTCCGCGTGTCATAAACATCAATGCGATTTTCATCACGAACCGAGACCCACACCTGCTCACCGCGCGGTGTAAATTCCATATGCAATATCGCTTTGCCAGGAGTAAACTGCTTGATGATCTGCTTGGTTTTAACGTCGATGACCTGCAAGGTGTCGTTGCGCGGATGGGCGAAATTGATCCAGATCTGGCGGCCATCCGGGCGGGCCATGACAAAGATGGGTTGACCATGAACCTTGATCGAGCCGCTCTGTTTGAAGGTTTTGGCATCTACAACAAGCACCTCGTGATGGCCAACGGCTGGCAGAAAATAGTGATTGTCCGCCTTCGCCCAGCCTTCCAGATGCGGCATTTTATAAACCGGCAGTTTCTTTTGGCCCCGGCCATAGCCATCTAAAATGCGTGTGACGGCAGGTTTTTGCGCCCACAGATCAATCAAGGCCATGCCGTCTTCGCCAAATAGTCCAGCGATATAATAGCGACCATCGCCGCTGATCAGCGCGTCATAGGGTTGCAGACCGATATTTTTGAATTTGGTCAGGCGCGGCTTGGCTCCTTGCGCGCAATCGGCACAATCAACCATCCAGATTTCACCCGCCTCATACAGCGTAAAAAGGAACCGCCCTCCTGGCGCATCGACAAGGCCCACCGTTTTCGACAATTCACCCTGGTCGCCATAGGTCGCCTCAATGGTGGCAATCAGCACCAGCGTATCGGCATTGAAAATTTTCACACCACCCGGCTTGTAATTGGAGACCGCAATCAGCTTGCCATCATCAGAAATGGCGCCGCCAATAGAATTGCCAGCCTGTATGATGCGTTTGGCAAGCGTTTGTTGCAGCAGGTCAATTTTGCTCAGGCCGCCATCGCGGCCGAACACATAGGCAAAACGCTGGTCGCGCGAAAACACCACCGAGGCATGGCTAAGATCCCCCAGCCCCTTGATGCGGGCCAGCGAGCTTTGACCGGTTGTCTCGATTATCTGTACCGAACCACTGGCCCGCTCGATGATCACCCCCAGATCACCCGTACCGCGCAGACCGGGCTGCGAATTTGCCAGCGCAGGGCTCCGCGCTTGGCCGTGAAAATTGCTGGCCAGCAAGCCAAGGGGGATAAGCGCGGCGAACAGAACTGACAGCCATGTTCTCATTGGGTATTGCCCCGCTTGATCCGCCCCGTTTTCAACTGTGCAGCGATCCACAGAGCATCGCCTCTGGCAAGCAATCCGCGCCAGGGCGGCATGGGAGTCCCAGGGACACCGGCCAATATGATTTCGGCCAGTTCTTCGGGTGTTGACTCGATCAGGTTTTCGGGAAGAAGGGGTTTACCAAGACCGCCCTGCATGGTCATGCCATGGCAAGAGCCGCAATCCTGGCGCACAAGATTTGTCAATTCATTCTTGCGTTGTGCGCTGAGGGGGACAAAGGCCATGACTAGATTGAACGTAAAAACCACGACCACAAACGCAAGGGCCGGCACCAGTATGGCGGAGCCGTTTGCTGTGATTGAGGGTCTCAAGAAAGTCATTTGCGTAAAACCTTCCCACTTGTTTCACCTGTCAGCGCGTCTCATTCTTTAAAGATCCAAAGTCAGGGACGAACTGGCAACCCGTTGAGGGGCTGCCAGCCCGTATCAGCTTGTGCGTCTAGTAAATATCCTTGCGGGTATTGTAGACGTTGAACTTGCCTGTTGGCGTGATCAAACGCTTGTCCTTGATGACGTGCTTGAGCTTCAAGGTCTTGTCATCAACGATGACGATGGCTGATTCTTGCGCCTTGCCATTCCAGACAGAGAACCAGATCTCATCGCCCTTCATGTTGAACTCGCCCTGTACGACACGGCGCACGCCTTCTGTGATCCCTGACCATTCGCCAATTGGCAGAACCTTGTATTTTGGCTCTTTTTGCGCCATATCAGAGATCTTGAAAACGGCAATCGACGAGGCGGTTTCCGCATCCGGGTTCAAGGGGCTATCGACATAAAGATGCTTTGATTTTGGATGGGTCTTGACGAACAGTGATCCACCGCCCTGGCCTTCAAAGGTCTGCACAACTTTCCAGGCATATTTCTTGTGCTTTACAGGGTCTGTACCAATCAGCGAGATGGTTTCGTCTCCCAGATGGCTGGTCACCCACACAGGACCAAATTTTGGATGAATGAGGTTGGCACCGCGACCTGGATGAGGTGTGACCCCGCCCGTTTCGATCAGCGCCACCAGCTTGCTCTCCTTGGTATCGACCACCGCTACTTTATGACGGGCATTGGCGGCAACCAGGAAATAGCGACCGGTTGAATCCAGCCCGCCATCATGCAAGAAACGCTCGGCTTCAATATCCGTGACCTTGAGATTTTTAAGATCTGAATAATCAACCATCAAAATATGGCCGGTCTCTTTTACCGTCACCAGAAATTCTGGCTTATAATGAGAGGCCAGGATCGAGGCGACCCGTGGTTCTGGATGATATTCCTGCGTGTCATAAGTCATGCCGCGCGTGGAAACGATTTTCCTGGGCTCAAGAGTTTCACCGTCCATAATGACATATTGTGGCGGCCAATAGGCTCCGGCAATGGCGTATTTATCCTCATAGCCTTTGTATTTGGAGGTTTCCACCGAGCGCGCTTCCGCGCCGATTTTGATTTCTGCCACGGGCCCTGGGGTCTTCATCCACAAGTCGATCATGACAATCTTGGCGTCGCGGCCAATCACGAACAGATAGCGGCCAGACGAAGAGATCCGTGAAATATGCACCGCATAACCGGTTTTGATGATCTGCAAAATCTTCTTGCTCTTGCCATCAATCAAGGCAACTTCACCGCTGTCACGCAAGGTCACCGAGAAGATATTATCAATATTGATCTTGTTCATCTTCTTTTTGGGACGCTTTGCAACGGGTACAATCACTTTCCAGCTCTTGCGCACCTCGGCCATGCCAAATTCAGGCGGCGTGGGTGGTTCGTTCAGCAAATAGCGCGCCATTAAATTGATGTCTTGTTTCGACATATCGCCTGACGTTCCCCAGTTGGGCATGCCAGCTGGCGAGCCGTGAGTGATGAACGAGATCAGATATTCCAGGCCGTTTTTGCGGGTAATTTCTGTGGTCAGCGCTTTACCCGTTGCACCCTTGCGCAAGACGCCATGGCAACCAGCGCAGCGCTGGAAGTAGATTTTGTTGGCCTTGGCAAATTCGGCCTTGCTCAAGGCTGGCACACCTGGTTTGGCACCGGGCTGATCGACCTTCATATCTTTCATGACATCAAGGCTTGGTTTGTATTTATCCGCCGCGCTCGTACCGTGTTTTTTCAGGTCGGCGGGCGCGGGCGATTTGGCCTGCGCAATTGAAATCGAGCCACCAAGCAGCAGGGCTGCCAGCGCGGCTCTTGTTAGTAGTAGCGTTTTATCGCGTCTCATTAGACTTATCTCCAAAGACTTATCTTTAAGGGTCTCAGTACATCAATGAGCATAGATATCTATCTCTCCCCCCTCCTTGATCTTTGTTAAGGCCCCTGCACAATCTCGTTCTATGATAAAAAAAACAGCCCATAAAAACGGATGAACAGAAAAATGGGGCAGGCAATAGTTCGGTTTCTTGTCGCGGTTTGCGTGATCATTTTACATGGGCTGGTCGTGCGTCCGGCAATGGCTGTTGAACGCCCTCAATCCAATGCGCTTGACACCAAACAGACCCGCTCTTTTTTTTCCTCCACACCAGACGAGCTGAGCTTGCGCCCTGTTCAGCGCCAGCCCCCGGCCATGAAAGTCTTTCAACGCGGCAAGCCCTTGGGCTATGTGTTCTCGACATTTGATGTCTCGGGGTCCTTGGGTTTTTCTGGAAAGCCCATTGATATTCATGTGGGGCTGACGCTCGATGGGCACATTGCCGGGGCGCAGATGGTGCGCCATCAAGAGCCTATTTTGGTGCTTGGCATCTCCCCCAAGGCCCTGGCCGATTTCGTGGCCGGGTTTAAGGGCTTTGATATTCGCACCAGGCTCATCCCTGGCAAACCGGTGGCCGCTCTGCCGGACGCCGTGTCGGGGGCCAGTGTCTCCAGCGGCGTCATTCGCGACAGTATCATTCGCTCGGCGCGCAACGTGGCGATCGCTCATGGCCTGTTCGCAAAGACGGCCCGGGCGCAGAAAATCGATCGCACCAGTTACACGCCCAAAGACTGGACAACGCTGCGAAACGAGGGCGCCATTGTGCGCAAAAAAATAACCATGGGCGAGGTCAACAAGGCCTTTGACGCCCCACCGGGCCGCAAGCCAGAGCGCCCCTTCATTGACCTTTATACAAGCTTGCTAACACCGCCATCGATTGGTCAAAACCTGTTGAAACGGCGCCAATATAACGAAGCAATCTCTCGTTCCGGGGTGGGGGATAATCTGCTGATGATCGCCGCCAATGGCTTTTATTCGTTTCGCGGGCGAGCCTGGAAAAAAGCTGGTTTTTTTGATCGCATCGAAATTATTCAGGGCACAAAAACCATTCAATTGAAGAAAGCTGGTTATCAGCTGATCAGCGAGTTGCAGGCCGCTGGCGCTCCAGAGTTTCGTGAGATCGCTTTGTTTTCCCTGCCCCGGGACACGGGGTTTGATCCCACCAGAAAATGGCAACTCAGATTGCTGGTGGCGCGAGGTGAGAGTGGGGCCATTCAACAGATCAAAACATTCCTCATTGAGTACCAATTGCCTGCAAAATATATCATCAAACCGCAGGGGGAACCTGATACGAACAGCTTGAGCGAAGCCCCGGAACTCTGGATAGAGTTCTGGGTCACGCAAAAATTCAAGATTGCCGTGCTGGCCCTGATGCTGATGGTGCTCACGATAATCTTGTTTTTCCAAGATGCGCGGGTTTCTCGCAAAAGCCGTTATCTGAAAGTGCGCGGTGGTTTTCTCATCGTCACCTTGTTGTTTTTGGGGTTTTATGCCAGCGCCCAGCTATCGGTGCTCAATGTCATTACTTTCATTCATTCCCTGCTTGGCGGTTTCAGGTGGGAATTGTTCTTGCTCAATCCGCTGGTGTTTGTGTTGTGGGGGTTCGTGGCGGTGGCACTGTTATTCTGGGGGCGAGGCGTCTATTGCGGCTGGCTGTGTCCGTTTGGGGCGCTGCAAGAGCTACTCAATATGGTCGCGCGTTTCTTCAATATTCGTCAAATCAATGTGCCCTGGGGGCTCCATGAGAGATTGTGGCCCCTCAAATATATCCTGTTTCTGGCCATTCTGGCGGTCTCGTTGAACTGGATGGGCAAAGCCTATTTGCTGGCCGAGGCTGAACCCTTTAAAACCGTGATCATTTTAAAATTCATGCGCGAGTGGCCATTTGTGCTCTATGCCGTTGCGCTGCTGGTTGCCGGATTGTTTATCGAGCGCTTCTATTGCCGCTATTTGTGCCCGCTTGGCGCGGCCTTGGCGATCCCGGCGCGCCTGCGCATGTTTGAATGGCTCAAGCGCAGACGCCAATGCGGGCGCGAATGTCGTATCTGCGCCAGCCGCTGCACGGTGCAGGCCATCCACCCCATGGGCAATATCAATCCCAATGAGTGCATTTACTGCCTGCGCTGCCAGATGAATTATTATGATGCAACGACCTGCCGCGCCCTCAAAGACCGGGCCAGGAGACGCTCGGCGCGCTCCACCACTCTCCCCCCGGCCCCGCTCACGAAAGGTCCCCCCGATGCCCCCTAAATCCATCAGCCGTCGCCGCTTTATAAGCCTTATTGCCATCGCCTCTGCCTTGCCAACGCTGGCCGCCGCCAAAGCCTTTGGCTACACCTATAGCTGGCACGGCACCTTGATGGGAACAAAGGCTCAATTGACGTTTTATGGAGCATCACAACAGCCAGCCATTGAGATCACCCGTACCTGCCTCAATGAAGTGAGGCGGCTTGAAAACATTTTCAGTCTCTATCAAGCCCGTTCAGAACTTTCCAAGCTCAACAGATCGGGCGTTCTTACTGCCCCGTCACAAGATATGCGCCAGCTATTGGCCAACTGCCAGCACCTGCACCTTGTCAGCAAAGGAAATTTTGACCCAAGCATCCAGCCCTTATGGGCCCTGAGGACCAACTGGCTTTCAAAACATCCCCAAAGAGCGGACCCGCCCTTGGCGCTCATCGCGCAAACAAAGGCCCTTATTGGCTTTGACAAAATCCAGCTAGAAGAAACAAGAATAGAACTTGGGGATGCTCAGGCCCTTACTCTTAACGGCATTGCCCAAGGTTATATCACGGATCGTGTCACCGCTCTATTGCGCCGCGCCGGCTGGTCTAATATTCTCGTCAATATGGGGGAATATTACGCCATCGGCCCCAAGTCAAAGGGCAGCCCCTTCAAGCTCCAACTGGCCAATAGCTCGCAGAGCCTTGCTCTTGAAAATCAGGCCCTGGCAAGTTCGAGCGGCAGCGGTTTTGTTTTTCCCTCAAGCAATGGCCGCCCCACACATTTGATCAATCCCAAAACAGGGCAAAGCCCGCGCCTCTGGAAAACCATACATGTGCGCCACCCCCGCGCTGTTATCGCCGATGGGCTATCAACCTCTTTTTGCTCCATGAATGCCGCGCAAATCGCCTCTTGCCTGTGCCATTTTCCAGACGCCAGTGTTTGGGCACAGGTCAATAACGGCCAGATCAAACGCCTTCACGCCGCCCAAAACCAGCCTACAAATGGCTCGAAACATGCAGCCGTCCGGCGCGCAATCGCTAACCCAAATATCACTCCGCTCTTGACCGCATCCCCCTAGATCGGATTTACTTTTAATACCTGCACCTGATCCCGGTCGCGGCTGGAAAGAGGCGATGTCTGTTCATTGCTCCTGGCGAATTGTTTCGAACACAAATGGGGATGAAACGGCTGCTCGATTATGACACCTGAAGAATTATGGATTTGCGATCCTCAACCTTGTTTCACAGCCTGTCGGATGACATTTTGCGAAAGCTTGTGGGCAATGAGCCCTCGCGCAGCTACGCAAAAGGCCAGACCATCTTTGCCCAAGGGGAAACCGCCGATCATTTTTATGTCATTTTGAGCGGCTGGGTTAAACTCTATCGCCTGCACAGTTCGGGGGATGAAACCATATTGCATATTTTTAAAAGCGGTGACAGCTTTGCCGAGGCGGCGATGTTTTCCGGCTATCGCTATCCCGCCATGGCCGAAGCGGTTGAAGAGACAAGAATGGTTTCCATCAACTGCAATCACTTCAAAAAACTATTGGGGGAAAACCCCGAAATCGCCATGTCGATGCTGGCCTCAACGTCGGTTCACCTGAAAAGCCTGGTCATCGAGATTGAACAGGTAAAGGGCCGCAATTCATTGCAAAGGCTTGCATTTTTCCTCATTGATCTATGCCCCTCTGACACCATGACAGCCATCATAGACCTGCCATATGAAAAAAATCTGGTGGCGTCCAGATTGGGAATTCAACCTGAAAGCCTGTCGCGCCTGCTCAAAAAACTGCAAGGCTATGGCGTCCATTGCGAAAAGAACAAGATCACCATATCGAATGTGGTTGCCCTGCGCGATCTGGCAATGGAAGAATAGGCTCAAACGATGCCTATCACCCGCTCACCTTATAGCACGCTTGCCCGCTCTGCGAATTGACAATTGTTAAGGCGCCTCCCCTCGCGCGATTCTATGTTAGCCCACCGACAATCATAAAGGGGGGTGCTGACAATGCATACCAAATCCGCTGCCCGCAATATATTCTATGGCGGTTCAGCCTTCTTTATACTGATCTTTTTCGGGCTGACCATTCACAGCCATTATTACATCGTCAACGTATCGACAGACAAGAAAGGCCTCACGCAAGCTGTCATCCATGGCAAAAAGCTGTGGGAAGACAAGTCGTGCGTCAATTGTCATACCATATTGGGCGAAGGAGCCTATTTCGCGCCAGAGCTTGGTAATGTCTGGGTCCGTTATGGCGGCAAAGATGACCCTGAAGGGGCGCGCGAGACCTTCAAGACCTGGATGAAATCCCAGCCAACCGGGGTTGAAGGCCGACGCCAGATGCCGCAATTCAATTTCACCGAAAAAGAACTTGATGACCTCGCCGACTTTTTCAAATGGGTGAGCACCATCGATACCAATGGCTGGCCGCCAAACGATGCCGGTTAAGGAGAGCATATCATGAAATATAAAACGCAGAAAATTGCCCTGGCCTATTTCGCTGTCGCCATGGGCCTGTTCGCCATTCAGGTGCTCGGTGGATTATTAGCCGGGTTCATCTATATCTCTCCCAATTTCCTCTCGGAGCTCATGCCCTTTAACACCGTACGCATGCTGCATACCAACGCCCTCGTGGTTTGGCTGTTGCTGGGTTTTTTTGGCGCCGCCTACTATCTTATCCCCGAAGAGGCGGAGCGTGCAATTCACAGCCCGGCCATTGCCTATGCGCAATTGGCGCTGCTGGTCGTGGGGACGCTGGGGGCCGTCATCACCTATACGTTCAACCTGTTTGAAGGAAATTTTTTCCTTGGATTGCAGGGGCGCGAATTTCTGGAACAACCTTTATGGGTGAAACTTGGCATCGTCGTTGCTGTCTTGATGTTCCTTTACAATGTCACCATGACCGCCTTGCAGGGCAAGAAAACGGCGATTTCCAATGTGCTTATTCTCGGCATTTGGGGGCTGGCGATTTTCTTCTTGTTCGCCTTTTACGTTCCGGCCAATCTGGCGCTTGATAAAATGTACTGGTGGTATGTTATTCATCTGTGGGTCGAGGGCGTATGGGAACTTATAATGGCCGCCATCCTTGCTTTCTTGATGCTCAAGCTTACAGGGGTTGACCGCGAAGTCGTGGAGAAATGGGTCTATGTCATTGTCGCCCTTGCCTTGTTCTCTGGCGTTCTTGGCACCGGCCATCATTATTACTGGATCGGCACACCAAAATACTGGACCTGGATTGGATCAATATTTTCAGCGCTGGAAGTGGTACCGTTCTTTGTCATGGTGTTGTTCAGCTTCTCCATGGTCTGGAAAGGGGGCCGCGATCACCCCAACAAAGCGGCGATGCTGTGGGCACTGGGGACCGCCGTCATGGCCTTCTTTGGGGCCGGGGTGTGGGGCTTCATGCATACATTGAGTAGTGTCAATTACTATTCTCATGGCACACAAGTCACCGCTGCCCATGGACATCTGGCCTTCTTTGGCGCCTATGTTTCGATCAATCTGGCCATCATTACCTATGCGATGCCCTATTTGTTGAAACGCGAACCCTATAATCAGGTTCTCAACATGATCAGCTTTTGGGTCATGAACAGCTCCATGGCCTTTATGACCATTGTCCTTACCTTTGCCGGGGCTATCCAGACCCATCTGCAACGGGTCAACGGAGACGCCTATATGGATGTGCAGGCGCAATTGCATCTGTTCTACGTCATGCGATTTGGGGCCGGTGCGGTGTTTGTGATCGGTTGCCTGATGTTCATTTACGCGACCTTTGTGCCGCGCAAGGAACTGATTAGCAAGGCCAGCCCAGCGCCCGCCGAATGAGGTTGATTGTGCAAGAAACAAGCAACCAGAAATATTTGAAGCGGGGAAGTCATCATGCTTTTCCGCTTCTCGCTTCATGAGAATTGAAAACCCGGGAAGGAGTTCATCATGCTCGCAGACAAACAACCAGAAACCGACAATGCCCTGCCCTTCTATCAACCGGTCGGCGATGAGTGCGCGGTATTTGAAAAAGCCTTTGAGCTTAAATTACCCTTATTGCTGAAGGGTCCAACCGGTTGCGGCAAGACCCGCTTTGTCAGCCATATGGCGGCAAAGCTGGGGCTACCACTCAACACCGTTGCCTGTCATGATGATTTGACGGCGGCTGACCTGACGGGGCGCTATTTGCTCAAGGGCGGCGAGACGATCTGGGCCGATGGGCCCTTGACCAGCTCTGTGCGTCATGGCGGCCTGTGCTATCTTGATGAGATCGTTGAGGCGCGCAAGGATGTCACCGTTGTCATTCACCCGCTGACCGATGATCGGCGCATCCTGCCTCTTGAGCGCACCGGCGAAACCTTGCAGGCTCCCGATGATTTCATGCTGATTGTCTCTTATAATCCGGGCTATCAGAATATTTTGAAATCGCTCAAGCCCAGCACCCGCCAGCGCTTTTTGGCCCTTGATTTCAAGTTCCCTCCCGCCCCCACCGAAATAATGATCTTGATGCGCGAAAGCGGCCTTGACGAAGATCAATGCGCCTTGCTGGTCCGCCTTGGTGCCAAACTGCGAGACCTCAAGGGACAAGACCTCGAAGAAGGCGTCTCCACCAGACTGCTGGTTTATTGCGCCTCCCTGCTGGCCAGCGGCATGGGATTGGAGCGCGCCATCGAAGTCGCCCTGATTGAGCCTTTGACCGATGATGACGATATTAAAACCGGGCTCAACGACCTTGTTCAGGCCATTTATGGTTAGGAATATAGTATGGGATTTGCTGCTTACTTTGAACCAGAAGAGTTGATTGGTGGGCTCTGGCACCGCCTTGTCGGAGACGTGGGAAAAGAACTGCAATTCCCCAAAGCGCGCGTCTCTCTCACGCAAAACCAGCGCCGCCTGGAGATTTTCTTTCGCGCCATTGGTGGTCAATCTGGTGTGGTGATCAAGCCCATTGCGCCGCAAAGCAGTGACTATCGCCAAGAACGACTGGCCCGGATCGGCCATGGCTCGAACCTTGTCACCAAAGCGCGTTTCGATGGTGATAGCCTGTTCCTGCCGCACATGCTCCAGCATCTGCCCACTCGAAAAGACAATGAGCGGCTGTATAAATGGCTCACCGCCTTTGCAGCGATGGCCGGGGACAGCTATCTCGAAGCCCGACAAGATCCCTTGCAAAATGATCTGGCTTTCATGCGCTTTGCGGTTCATATCACCGAGCATATTTTTAGCGAATTTCACGGCCTCAAAAAAATGCATGCGCTGTTGCGCTCGCAGCTTTTGCACCAACGCGCGGCGCGTTCCTTGCCAGACCAGGAAGCTGCCATCGAACAGTGCATCATGGCGTTTCTTGGCGGACCGCCAGCAAGCGGACTGGCGCAACAATACTGGAATATCATCACCTCGGACGAAGCCCGCGCGCTTGACCGGCTCAAGGCACAGCCCGGCTACAAGACCTTTTTGCCTCTGATTTTGTGGGGTGAGATTGCGCCCATCAAGCGAGAAAAAGTTGCTCCGCGCCTTTTCGAAGAAGAGGATG
>JAJRRW010000031.1 GCA_024279115.1 Alphaproteobacteria bacterium | reverse complement strand
CCTTGATGGGTGCCTTGATGGGTGACTTGGCCAGTTATTTACGCAAAGAAATCAAAGCCTCTGGGGTGGTTGGCTGGATCGGCCTTCGAGGTACGACCGGGCGGCCGCTACCAGTCCTGCATTTCAACCGCTGCCACGATCGGGCCGCCATCGCCATCTTGCAAGAGAATGACGCAGCCATCGGTATTGCCTGGCATAAGGTGTTTTTTAGGCAGTTTGACGGTCATTTTTTCACCGCTCCAATGACCAATCGGCGTCAATTTGCGCACCACATTATGATAGGTCAAAATCTCGCCGCGATTTTCGCCGCGACGGACTTTGACACTTTCTTTTTTTGAAATAAGCGCCATCCACAAGGTGGCCTTTTTCTGCGGACGCGCCTTTTGTGAACCGCCAACAGTGATGACAAGCGTGCCATCCTGGGTTTTCACGTCAAGTTCCACCGGGGGATTTTGGGCGCGGGCGACACGGCGGCGTTCGATCATTTTTTCAATAGAATTCTTATCGGCTCCATTATGGTGGGAGCGGCCATCAACGACAATTTGCGGCGTATAGACATGACCAACGCCAAATTGTTTGGCATAGGAGTGCTGGCGCTTGGTGAACATTGCCTGGCCAAAGGTATCGCGCCAGCCAAGATAGTCCCAATAGTCCACGGACATGGACAAAGCAATAATGTCATCCTGGGCAATAAAGCCGGGGAGCAGAGCGTCGGCGCTGGGGCACGAGGAACAGCCCTGCGAGGTATATAGCTCGAGCAAAATCTTCGAGCCACTATAGCTGGTTTTGGTCTTTGTGTCGCCAGGCGCACTCGCGGCGGGCAGTGTCAGAAACAAGGAGAGCAGCAAAGCAACGCCGTAAGCGCCTATCCAGGACACCCGCGCTGCAGATCTTTGATTTATCGTCTTTAATTCGCGAAAATTTAACATGGCTTCCTCATCGTCCCCGATTTATTCTTAATCCCCCGGTCCATTGTCGATCCTTGTATATCGCTGCGCCCTTGACCCCTTGCCTTACTATACCCGAAACCTGTGACAAAGCTCCTGCCAGAATGACAGTATCGGAAAACCGAGGATCAATTGCCAGTCACAAGTGGGTGAAGACCCCTGTTTATGGTCAATTCCTTGCCATTTTTGGTCCGTTAATCGCGGCTTTGGGGGGTTGCATTGCCCATTTGGAATCACCATACTATAGTCGAATTAGTGCGTTAGCATTTTTTGGAGCCTCGCAATCAATGTGATTGACGGGATAATAAGACAATTAAAGGGGTTTTTAGTCACCATGGCGGAATTTGACAATCAGGGATATGCGCAATCAGAGGTTGGTTCGCGCTCCACGATCGACGCGGGCCTGCGCGCCTATATGTTCAGCGTCTACAATTATATGGCCGTTGGTATCGCCCTCACAGGCGTTGTCGCCTATGTATTTTTCAGCATGGCAACCACCCAGGACCCTTCATTGGCGGTCGCGACATTGGGTAATGGCACCATGCTTACCGAACTTGGCAGAACGATTTATATCAGCCCCTTGAAATGGGTGTTGATGTTTGCACCACTTGGCATGGTGTTATTGTTTGCCGCCACCTCCCATAAAATGAGCCCGTCCACGGCGCAGCTGGTGTTTTGGGGTTTTGCGGTTCTGATGGGACTATCATTGTCCTCAATCTTTATTCGCTATACCGGCCAGTCCATCTCGCGGGTGTTCTTTGTCACCGCAGCTTCTTTTGGTGCCCTTAGTCTTTATGGCTATACCACCAAGAAAAACCTGTCTGGCTGGGGTACCTTCTTGTTTATGGGCGTGATTGGCGTGATTATCGCTTCGATTGTTAATATCTGGCTGCAAAGCTCCGCTCTGCAATTTGCCGTATCAGCCATCGGCGTACTGGTATTTGCCGGTCTCACAGCCTATGACACGCAGCGCATCCGCGAAGTCTACCAATATGTGGCCCATGACGCCAATGCCGTCAAAAGCGCCGCTATCAATGGTGCCTTGTCGCTCTATCTGGACTTCATCAACATGTTCTTGATGATGCTGTCCCTGTTCGGTAGCAGCAACGATTAAGGCACTTGTGCCAAGTCAAAATCAAAAGGAGCCCCGGTCAAATCTGGCCGGGGCTTTTTTTTGGGCGCTGATTACGGCCCCAGAGATCTCAGTGATACTGCATGAAGCAATTTTCTCGCTTAAACGGGCCAACATCGGGTCAACACAGGGCAAAACCGTTTATGAGTTTATGACCTAGATCATCGCCAGTCGGGGTTTTGGCTTGAGGATGCGCAGCACGACCTCCAGGTCACGGCCACGCTTGAGGATCCGCCCCCCCGGGGCAACCACGCTATATGCGCCTTGACGCTTTGCCAATTTGGGATGTTTCTCGACGCGGTAAAGCGGCACATCGCTGGCATGGCGAAAGATCGAGAACACCGCCCTGTCCTTCAGCATATCAATCGCATAGTCCCGCCACTCACCAGCCCCTACCTGCAAGCCGTAGAGGTTTAAAATCAAATTGAGCTCCCGACGGTCAAATGCAACCACTCGCTCCTCACGCGAGCCCCCTGCGCTGTCCTGATGGCTATGGCGCAGCGGCAAGACTATGGGGTCCCCTTCGTTCATGACGCCTCCTGTTAAATGGCCAGATCACCAAACAAGATTGCCCCCCGACAGGCCTTGCGTCAAGCATACAAGCTGCCAGGGTAAAGATTAACAAGGTCGTATAAGCACCCCTAAACCATCACGAAACTGCCCCAAAAGGGTCTTTTGCGAGCCGTAATGAAATGGTCTGTTGATGATGTTGCAGATGTTCGGCTTCCAGGACAAAGATGATTTTGGAAAATAGCCCCCAAGCCCCTTTTCAGGATCTGACCTGGAAGTCGGACCGCAACAGATCTTTTAAAGGCCGCTCCACTGCCTTTTCATGGTTCCACTGTAGAGTAACTCAAGCCGGCGTCCCCAACGCCGGCTTTTGTGTTATTATGGCAACGGTGGTGTGAATCAAGTCCAATATTACAAGTTGGTAAGGATTACCATGTTCTCGCCGTATTTTTTCCGCCGTTCCGCCCCATTCGATTGCCAAAAAACAGATGTTGCCTGGCCCGGTTTATCTCACAGGTTTCGGATTTAAAGCCCCCCAGCCCCTCCGAACCATCGAGATGAACCGGGCCTTCAACGCCCCTCCTTTTTCATTGTGATTTGCGCTCAACTCCCCTAAAACCTTGTGAAGTATTTTTTTGCACAAGGGAAGCCAGCGCTCATGACCTCACCAGACAAACAAAGCGAAACATCCAGCGAAACCTCGTATGAGTTTCAAGCCGAAGTCGCGCGTTTACTTGAGTTGATGGTCCATTCCGTCTATTCCGAGCGTGAAGTGTTTTTGCGCGAATTGATCAGCAATAGTGCTGATGCTCTCGACAAGCTTCGCTATGAAGCCTTGACGGACGAAACCTTGATGTCGGATGACCTTGAACTGGCCATCACGCTTATTGTCGACAAGAGCGCCAAGACCCTCACCCTCATTGATAATGGCATCGGCATGAACAAGGCTGAACTGGTGGATAATCTTGGCACCATCGCGCGCTCTGGCACCAAGGCGTTCATTGATCAAATCAAGCAAAGTGATGACGCCAACAAGGCTGGCCCCGACCTGATCGGCCAGTTTGGCGTTGGCTTTTATTCCGCCTTCATGGTGGCCGAGCGTGTGGATGTGGTCTCAAGGCGGGCGGGGTCAGATGAAAGCTTTCAATGGACCTCGGATGGCAAGGGTGCCTTTGAGATTACCGCCCTTGAGGGAGAAAGAGCGACCGGCACGAGCATTACCCTGCACATGAAAGAAGATGCCCTGGAATTTCTTGAAGAAACCGAGATCCGGCGCATTGTTCATACCTATTCGGATCATATCAGCTTCCCCATCTTTCTCAAAGGCGAGGAACAGCCCCCCGCCAAGAATGAGAGTGAAGGGGAGAGCGAGGGTGAGGGCGCGAGCGAAGATCAAAGCCAACCCGAAGACGCCCAACAACAGCTCAATGCCGCCAATGCCCTGTGGACTCGTCCCAAAAACGACATCACCGCCGAGCAGTACAAGGAATTTTACCACCATACGGCCAGCGCTTTTGATGATCCGGCCCTGACCATCCACTATACAGCGGAGGGGCGCCAGCTCTATACCAGTCTGCTGTTCGTGCCCTCGATGCCGCCCTTTGATCTGTATGACGCCCAGCGCAGCGCTCATATCAAGCTGTTTGTGAAACGTATTTTCATCACCGAGGACGCCGAAATCCTACCGCCCTATCTGCGCTTTGTCCGTGGCATCGTCGATAGCGAAGACATCCCTCTCAACCTATCGCGTGAAATGCTGCAAAACAATCCTTTGCTAACCTCAATCCGCAAAGCCGTCACCAACAAGGTATTGTCTGAATTGACCAAGCTGGCGTCCAGCGAACCCGAAAAATATTTGCGGGTCTGGGAGCATTTTGGGGCCGTCATGAAAGAAGGTCTTTATGAGGACGTTGAGCGCCGCGATACGCTTTACAAGCTGACACGCTTCAAGTCGACGCTCAAAGAGCTGGACACCAAGGTGGAAAGCCAAGACCCCGCTGATGCTGGCTGGCGCTCGCTTGAAGCATATGTCAAAGACATGCCAGAAGGCCAAAAATCCATCTATTATCTGGCTGGCGACAATATGGACCAGTTGACGGCCAGTCCCCAACTTGAGGGCTATGTGGCGCGCGGTCTTGAAGTCTTGTTGCTTGCGGACCCCGTTGACAGCTTCTGGGTGTCTACCGCAGTTGGATTTGAGGGCAAGCCCTTCATATCCATCACCCAGGGCAATGCAGCCCTTGATGACATACCGGTGAAAGAAGGGGATGAGCCAGACAAAACCAAAGACAGTGAAAGTGATAGTGATCATAGCGCCCTGCTTGAACGCTTGAAAACCGCCCTTAAAGAAGAGGTCGCCGATGTTCAAAAATCATCGCGCCTTGTCGCCAGCCCCGCCTGCCTCATCGCCTCAGCACAAGCCCCCGACCGGCAGCTGGAAAAAATGCTGGCTCAGCAAAAAGGCGGCTCCATGCCGGGCATCAAACCTATTCTAGAAATCAATGGCTCTCATGCCATGGCCAAAGCACTCAACGCAGCCATTGTCGACAATAAGGACCAACGATTTTCCGACCTTGCCTTTTTACTGCTTGATGAGGCGCGTATTCTGGAAGGCAATGCGCCCAAGGACCCGGCGAAGTTTACGGAGCGCTTGAACAGGCTGTTGCTGGAGAGTTAAATCAGGACGACTAAACATGCGGGTTTTGATAAAGCTGTTTTTTTCGATCGCTCTGCTTGCTATGGGATCGGCTTTAGTGCTGCAATTTCTTCCCGGCGGGCAAGATATGCTCGACCGGGCAGAACGCAAAGTACGCATGGGCATACACAAGGCCTTTTACCGCTGGGACAAGCCCCTGCCCTCAACGCCCGAACTCAAACAATTAAAGTCCCGACTGGCCGCCAAAGATATGAAACTGGGGACGCCTATTTTCATGCGGATCTTCAAAAAAGAAGCCCGTCTGGAAATCTGGATCAAGGGAAAAAACCGCTTCAAACATTTTGCCAGTTACCCCATCTGCTATTTTTCCGGTCTCCTTGGCCCCAAGCAAAAGCAGGGAGACCGACAATCCCCCGAGGGTTTTTATACGGTCAGCAAAGGCCAGCTCAACCCCAATTCACGCTGGCACCGCTCGTTTAACCTGGGCTATCCCAACCTGTTTGACCGCTCGCACAAACGAACCGGCGACTATCTCATGGTGCATGGCGGCTGCTCGTCTACTGGCTGCTATGCCATGACCAATGAAGTGATTGATGAAATATGGACCATCGTTACACAGGCCTTGAACAAGGGACAAAAACGCTTTTCGGTTCATGTTTATCCCTTTCGTTTGAGTGAGCGCAACCTGCGTCGCTACGCCGACAATAAATGGCTTTCCTTTTGGAAGGACTTGCAAAAGGGCTATGATTTGTTTGAGGAAACCAAAGTGCCCCCGCTGGTCACGGTCTGCAAAAGGCGCTATCAGACAAGGGCGGCCAGAGCTGGCTCCAGCGGCAATGCGGTTTTGAGAAAACGCTGTGTGCGCGAGGCCGCTCTATAAGTTTCAAGGGTCGTCCAAACATGCTGCTCACTGAAATTATTTTGATCTGCACCAAGACGCCAAGCTTTGGCCGTATTTAATCCCGACATTAGAGGTGGGGGGTGCTGCAATTCTTTATTCTATGAAAGATCAGACCCATGATGCATCGACATCTCGCGATTTCCAAACATATGAAACTGCTGGCGCTTGTCTTTTTGGCCGCTTTTCTCATGAGCTTTTCGCTGAACAAGGCCTTTGCTGCCGCCGTCACTTTGAAAACCGGCATGGCGCAAAAATTCATGACCGTTGGCAAGGGTTCCAGCCGCACCGCCTATCTGCATATCAATCTTGAAGGCATTGCCTTACCAGATAAAAAGGACCGGGCGCCGGTCAATGTGGCCATTGTCATTGATAAGTCCGGCTCCATGAGCGGGCGCAAATTACGCCAGGCCAAACGCGCTGCCATCATGGCGCTGGGACTGCTGGACCGCCATGACACCATCTCCATTGTCACCTATTCCAGCGGCGTACATGTCCTTGTTCCCGCCATGCGTCTGAGCGATCGCGCCATGGTCGAGCGCCGCATTGAAGATATATATTCTGGCGGCTCGACCGCTCTTTATGACGGCGTGCGGGTTGGCGGCGAACAGCTGGAAAAATATATCGATCGCGAACATGTCAACCGGGTCATTCTGCTCTCTGACGGTTTGGCAAATGTCGGCCCCAAATCACCCTCAGCTCTGGCCAAACTTGGCTATCGGTTGATCGAAAGAGGCATTTCGGTGACCACGCTTGGCCTTGGCACTGGTCATAATGAAGACCTGATGACCAAGCTTGCCAATGTCACGGACGGCAATCATGCCTTTGTCGAAACCGCCGATGAGCTGGAAAAATTCTTCGCACTGGAACTTGGTGATATTACCTCGGTAGTGGCCCAGGATATCGAGATTGAAATCATCATCCGTCCCGGCATTCGCGCCAAGCGCACCTTGTGGCGCAAATCGAGCATCAAAGGCAATATTGTGCGTGCCCGTATCAACCAGGTCTATGGCGCACAGAAAAAAGACCTGACCCTGGAGCTTGAAATTCCCTCTGGCACACCGCTGGGAGCCTATGATGTTGGCGACGTGAAAATCACCTATAAGGATATGGGAGCGTCCAGCAAAACCGTGTTGCGCGAGAAAGTCAGCTTGACCCTCCCCCGCTCGACGCAAGAGGCCGAGGCCAGCATCGACAAGGATGTCATGTCCCGCGTCGTGGCGCTACAGGCTATCGAAAAAAACAAGGCGGCCATGAAGCTGCGCGATCAGGGCAAGGTGAAAGCCGCGCGCCAGCTATATCGCGCCAATTCCGCCTATCTGAAAGGTCAGGCCGCCAGACTGGCCTCCCCCTCCCTCGCCAAGCAGGCGGTGCAGGCTGAAGGCTATTCCAATAATCTCGACAAGGAAAAATGGCGCAAATATCGTAAAAAGCAAAAACATGACAGCCGTTCAACCGGTGCCTACTCAAAATATTAGGGTCTTTATGACTTCATTTTTGCCGCTTCAAGAGCCCGCCAGACGTTCAGCGCCTGGCGGGTTTTTGCCACATCATGTACACGCAGGATCGAAGCGCCCTGTGACACCGCAAAAAGCGCCGCTGCGATAGAACCTGGGGCCCGCTTCAAGGCGTCGCCCTCTTCGCCAAGCAAACCGATAAAGCCTTTGCGGCTGGCCCCCACAAGCAAGGGCAGACCAAGTTCCCTCAAACGATCAAGATGGGCCATCAGCTCAATATTGTGGTCGGCGGTTTTGCCAAACCCGATACCTGGATCAATAATCAACCTTGTGCGGGCAATTCCAGCTTGCTCACAAACCGCCACCCTCTTGCCAAGGCTGTTGGCCACCTCGCTCACCACATCATCATAGAGCGGATTATCCTGCATGGTTTTAGGGTCGCCGCCCTGCTCCATCAAGCCATGCATCAAGATAACCGGACAATTACTGTTGGCGGCCACTTGCAGGCTCTCGGCCTCATATTGCAAGGCCGTGACGTCATTGATGATGTCGGCACCAGCTTTGATGGCGGCACGCATCACGGCGGCCTTGCGCGTATCAATGGAAATTTTGGCGTTTATCGCACCTTTAAGGCCTTTAATGACCGGAATAACGCGCGATAGCTCTTCTTCGATGGACACCAGTTCCGCCCCCGGACGGGTGGATTCGCCGCCAATATCGACAATATCGGCCCCCTCATCGGCCAGTTTGCGCGCCTGATCAATCGCCGCCCCCGGGCTATCAAAGGTGCCGCCATCCGAAAAACTGTCCGGCGTCACATTGACGATCCCCATGAGCAAAACGCGGTCCGTGACAAGCTCGTGGCCGCAATGGCGCTGTTTCATTTCAACACTCCCCTACGCTGCATTACCCCAAACAAAGCCGACCAAGCACCGTTCTTGTTAGCCGCCTATTTACCACATTCCATGATTAGCCTGAATTTTCAGAGTGTTGGAACGTTTTATCTGGTATATTTCAATAATATTTTTTCTGGAGTGAATATCATGTCCCGCATTATTCTCGTATTATCGATCCTTTGTGCCAGCACGTTTTATATCGTGCATACTAATCGCGCCGTCGTGGCAAGCGAAGTACAAAAGTCAAAAATTCCAGCAAAACTACTGGCCCGCCATCAACAGTTCCCGGGCTGCCTGAAGCTTGATAACCCAAACATGCCGCCCGCCGGTCTGGCCTTTCAAGGGCGTCTTAACGACTATACGCAAGTCTATGGCATCTTGTGCGAAACCTCCGCCTATAACTGGCCATATGCTGTCTATCTGGTGCGTGACGGGGAGTTTGATGATGCCCAGCGCGTCTATTTCGCCGACTATACGACGGATGGTGGCTGGGTCGGTATCGACTTGTTATACAATGCCACCTATGACGACAAGACCAAACAGCTGCAAGGCTTTTCCAAAGCCCGCGGACTGGGCGATTGCGGCAGCCTGACCAGATTGAAATGGAAAGACGAGCAATTTTCTTTGATGGAATTTCGTTACAAGGAAGCATGCGACGAGGACATTACCAGACCCTTCCCCCTGATCTATAAACGCTATGAGAAAAACCCAGAATAGCTATTTATTGGTAGTGTCTCAGTTTGAAATCAATTTGAATATAGTAGCCTGCCGCCGCGGTCTGAAATGTCTTCGCCAGACGGGCTGCCTATGCAGCAGGCACCAAAGGCCAAGCCTTTGGAAACCATTTGATAACAGGGGATTGGGGACTGGTCCCCAAGGCCGACTGCACAAGACGCCCGCACGGATAGCGCAAAATCGCATCGCGTTTTTTGAGCACGACGTGCAATATTATTTTCAAACTGAAACAATAGCTATTTATTGCTTGTAAAACAATAGACTGACTGATCTCGCAGATCAAGGGGCGCTACAGATCAAGCGCTGCTTGCAGCTCAACCAGACGATCAAGGGCAAATTGCGCTTTGGCCCGCTGCTCGTCGCTATTGGCGTCGGCAACATCTTCTTCCAGATTCTGGATTTCCTGTTGCAAATCGCTGGCGTTCAGCTCGTCCAGATCAATGCTTTGTTGCGCCAGCACAACCAGCCCTTGCGGATCAGCTTCCGCGAAGCCACCACGCACGTAAAAACGCTTGGCGTTGCCAGAACGGGTTGTCACTTCAAGGACGCCCGGGCGAATAGACGTCATCACGGGCGCATGGCCGGACAAGATGCCAAAGTCTCCCTCGGTGCCTGGAACCTGCACCTGCTGCACTTGCGCTGCCAGCACCAGTTTTTCCGGTGAGACCAGTTCAAATCTGAAAAGTTCCGACATTTACGTGCCCTTTTAAGTCACCCTGCCCCTCCAGTGAGAGCGGCAGCTATTGCTCTAAAGCTAAGCAGCTTCTGCCGCCAGTTTCGCCGCTTTTTCGGTGGCCTCTTCAATGGTGCCAACCATGTAAAAAGCCTGCTCCGGCATATGATCATATTCGCCAGCAACAAGACCCTTGAAGCCAGAAATCGTATCTTTAAGGCCCACCAGCACGCCAGGTGATCCGGTAAAGACTTCGGCGACATGGAACGGCTGAGACAAGAAACGCTCGATTTTACGAGCCCTTGCCACGGTCATCTTGTCTTCTTCCGACAATTCATCCATGCCCAGAATAGCAATAATGTCCTGCAAAGATTTGTAGCGCTGCAAAATTTCCTGAACCTGACGAGCCACTTCATAATGCTCATCACCAACGATCCGTGGATCAAGGGCGCGCGACGTACTATCGAGCGGATCGACCGCTGGATAAATGCCTTTTTCAGCAATCGAGCGATCCAGCACGGTGGTGGCGTCAAGATGCGCAAAGGTCGAAGCCGGGGCCGGGTCGGTCAAGTCATCCGCTGGCACATAAACTGCCTGGATCGAGGTGATCGAGCCTTTGGTGGTCGAGGTGATGCGCTCTTGCATTTCGCCCATATCGGTGGCCAGCGTTGGCTGATAGCCCACCGCAGACGGGATCCGTCCGAGCAAAGCAGACACTTCGGAACCAGCCTGCGTAAAGCGGAAAATATTATCGAGGAAGAACAACACGTCCTGCCCTTCGTCGCGGAAATGTTCGGCCACCGTCAAACCGGTCAGCGCCACACGGGCACGGGCACCAGGAGGTTCGTTCATCTGGCCATAAACCAGAGCTGACTTACTGTCGCCGCCGCCGCCCTTGACGTTCACTTTACTCTCGATCATCTCATAGTAAAGGTCATTGCCTTCACGGGTCCGCTCGCCAACACCAGCGAACACGGAATAGCCACCATGTCCCTTGGCGATATTATTGATAAGCTCCATGATCAACACGGTCTTGCCAACGCCCGCACCGCCAAACAGGCCGACCTTGCCGCCTTTGACATAAGGGGCCAGCAGATCAACCACTTTAATGCCGGTCTCGAGAATTTCAGTTTCTGTGGCCTGCTCGATAAAGGGCGGGGCTTCGGCGTGAATAGCGCGCCGTGCCTTGGTTTTGATGGGGCCGGCCTCGTCCACCGGTTCGCCGATCACGTTCATGATCCGGCCCAGCGTTTCTTTACCAACCGGCACCATGATGGGTTCTCCCATATCGGTCACAGACGTACCGCGTACCAGACCTTCTGTCGCGTCCATGGCGATCGTGCGCACGGTGTTTTCACCCAGATGCTGGGCCACTTCAAGGACCAGCCGCTTGCCCTGATTGTCGATCTCCAGGGCATTCAAAATCGCCGGCAGTTCGCCGTCGAACTTCACATCCACAACCGCGCCAATAATCTGCACGACTTTGCCTGTATTCTTAGCCATTACGCGTGTCCTTCGTTTCTCTTCGTCTTTTATTTATCAGATCAATTATTATTCTCAAAAGCTACTGAAACTTGGCTAGCCTCTTAAGATAACTGCCTTTTCGATAACTTCTTTTATTTCTTCTGCCAATTTCTGGTTTTAAATACCTGCTGATCACCACTGGCTGTCTTGATCATCAATTCAAAATCAGGTTTCAAACTAAAAACAAACATCCCTGCACCAATTGCCAACAGCCCCGCTCCAACGAGGTTTCTTGAACCTACCAATATCAATAATCCATATATTGCGACAGCTATCCATAAAAGTAGAAAGACTATTGACCTCTTGCCATCGATATAAACGCTACCAATTCCATTGATTGGGTAAGATTTACTTCCAAATTTTGCCAAAGTTTTCGAAATAACAATTTTATTGGATCGAAAGACAATCTCGTCATTCCTCATCTGGGTATTCCTGCAAATACAAAAGCCTGGGGGTATGGGTACCCGCCTTCGCGGGGATGACAATTTGTGTTACTGGTTCAGATTGAGATACAGATCGCCCCATTCTGGATTATGTTCCTCAATCAAATTGATCTTCCACTGCCTGTTCCAGTTTTTCAGTCTCTTTTCTCTTACTATTGCTGCTTCAATTTCTTGATGCACTTCGAAATAAACCAGCTTGTGAACTGCGTGTTTCTTCGTAAACCCTTCGACCAGCTTCTCTTTGTGTTCCCAGATACGCTTCAATAAATCATTTGTCACACCGATATAAAGCGTTCCATATTTTGCGCTAGCAATAATGTACACATAGTACTGTTTCTCACCAATCATCACTCCCTACCTCAACTGTCATCCCCGCGAAGGCGGGGACCCATATCCCCAGCCTCCTCAATTTAGCCAAAACCTCTCAAACTCAATCCCTATTGCAAAGCCTCGGCGCCAGAGATGATTTCGATCAGTTCACGGGTGATCTGCGCCTGTCTTGAGCGGTTATATTCAAGGGTCAGACGATCGATCATGTCGCCCGCATTTCGTGTGGCATTGTCCATGGCTGACATGCGAGCGCCCTGCTCACTGGCGGCATTTTCCTGTAACGCGCGAAAAATCTGGGTCATCACATTGCGCGGCAACAGATCGGCCAGAATTTCTGCTTCATCAGGCTCATATTCATAAGCGGCCTCGGCCCCTGCAATCGCGGCTTCGCCCTGCGCATCATCGCTGATTTTCGCGGGGATCAAAGGCTGGGCGGTGGGGTTTTGCTCAACCACCGTTTTAAACTCCGAATAATACAAGGTACAAACATCAAACTCGCCATTGTCAAACATGGTCAGCACCTGGCGGCCAACGCTCTCGGCCTCGCTAAACCCGATCCGCTTGACCTGCTTAAAGTCAATCGGGCTGCCCTCGACCATACGTTCAGTGTGCTGGCGCTTGAGCACATCAAAACCCTTGCGGCCCACGCAAAGGATTTTCACCTCTTTGCCTTGCGACAACAGCTTATTGATGTCCGCCACAGCCAGCTTGACGATGTTGGAATTAAAGCCACCACATAAGCCACGTTCGGCTGTTGCTATGAGCAAAAGATGCACATCGTCACGACCGGTTCCCGCCAGCAATCTGGGGGCTCCCTCGTCAAGCCCGACCTTGGAGGCAAGTGATGCGATCACCTTGTCCATGCGGTTGGCATAAGGGCGGCCCGCTTCAGCAGCTTCCTGGGCACGGCGCAGTTTCGCCGCGGCCACCATCTGCATGGCCTTGGTGATTTTCTGCGTCGCCTTGACGCTGGAAATCCTGTTCCGTAATTCCTTGAGGCTCGCCATAAGCGCTGCAACCCTATCT